>CAYWUY010000011.1:12455-53818 GCA_964461535.1 uncultured Flavipsychrobacter sp. | reverse complement strand
ACAAGCCGACTTTCTAGTTTATAAAAATATTAGAACTCGTAAATGAAACCTATTGTTGGAATCGCAGTACCTGCATTGTCTTCAAGAAGAATTGGTATTCCGTTACTTCCGTCAGCTTTTAAAGGTTGGCCATCAGTTGTTGCAAAATCTTTGTTGTCAGCTGTTCTTTTAAAGGTGTAGTTTGGTACAGATGGCTGTATACTCTTGTATGCGTTAGTTAAGTCAAAATATAAGTCGAAACTACTTCTTTTAAAGTTCCATTTTTTATCTATACGTATATCCATAGCATTAAACGAAGAAAGACGAAGTGTATTGAATTTAGTATAGTCTAATATTCCGGTACCTGTTATATTATAGTTCGCTCTAGATAGTACCATATCATATGGTGTGTAAGGGGCGGAGCCTTGATATCTGAATTTAACGCCCAATTCTATATTGCGTTTAAATTTGTATCCACCTATAAATGATAGAAGGTGTCTATTGTCCCAAGATGCTGGAATATACTTGCCATTGAGGTTTGTAAATTCACTCAAAAAGTAGGTGTATGATAATACAGCAAAGACATTTTTAGTTAGTTTTTGTTGAAATTGGAACTCTAAGCCATAGCTTCTTCCTTTGCCCGTAGATGCTACACTCTCATTTCCTAATACACTGAAATCTCCTCCCTTATTAGCTAGAGATACATTGTCTAGAACTGAAGTTGGGTAATTAAAGTATGATTTATAGAATCCTTCTAGCGTTATTCTCATGCCTCTAATATTAGGCTGAAACTCTACTCCCGCTGTTAAGTGGTCGCATCCTATATATTTTACACTTTTGTTTACATAGTTATTGTTGGTGTCTTTATAGCCTAGTAGGGTATAGGTAGGAATTTTATAGTATCTACCAGTAGAAAAGTTAATGCGTAAGTTTTCATTTACACTATATGATGCGGATAGTCTTGGTGATAGTTGTTTCAAGATATCATTACCATCATTCATATAGGTGTTTCCGTCTGTTCTTAATCCAAATGATACGCTTAGTTTTCTATCGAAAAAGTTTCTAGAGATTTGACCGTATAATCCATATCTCAAAAAGTTTATCTCAGCTTTACTATTAAATATTGTAGCCGGACTCAAAATATTTCCATTACTATCACTTGTGGCGTTTCTATATTTTTGATAGTATGTATTACTAAATTGTTCGTACTGAGTCATTGCACCGAATGAATAATTCCATTCACCTTTATATTTATTTATATCCCACCTCAGCTTGTTTTCAGCCTCTGTCGAACGTATTTTCAGTGTGCGGTTTATTTCTGATGGGTTTTGGTTGTCAGTGTATTTGTCTAGTTGATTGTTCAGCATATTTCTGCTAAACGTAATATTCCAAAATCCATTTTTTACTAATTTTTTCAAGCCATATCCATTAGTGTAACTCCATTGATTAATTAAGGGAGTTGATCTTATTGTATAAACATTCTCCGCTGTTAAGTTGTCTGGTGTAATAAAGCTGAAATTATCAATAGCACCTATAGCTAAGGTATAAAAGGTTAGCTTGTTATTTATTTTATAGTTTATTTTATACTGAAAATCCCAGTATGAGGGTTGTATGGGTATTTGTAAAGCTTTAAAAAGTAATTGCAAATACGATCGCCTTGCAGAAGCTAGAAAGCTTATTTTATTTGTTATAGGTCCATCTGCCGAATAGGCTACTTCAGTTGCGCTAAGTCTTACGTTATGTTGAATTTTGTTAGGGTTTGCATCTCTTTGTTTTAATTGTAAAATGCCAGATAGCACGTTGTCATATTTAGCTGGGAATGCTCCAGTGTAAAGATTTACATCTTGTATGAATGATGTATTTATAATGCCTGTAGGCCCACCGGCAGAGCCCTGTGTGGCAAAGTGATTTATTACCGGTACTTCAATTCCGTCCAGGTAATACACATTCTCATTTGGTGCACCTCCTCTTATTATCAAGTCATTTCTATATCCACCTACAGAGCCGGATGTTCCACCTACACCTGGGAACGCTTGAATAACTCTAGATATATCAAAGTTACCGCCTGGATTACTTCTTATTTCTTGTGCTGATAATGATTGTACTGATAATGGAGTCTCAGCATTTCTTTTAAAAGGATTACTTAAAATAGTTACTTCCTTTAAGTCTTTTTTTATTTCAGGGTCTAGTTCAATATTTAATATTTGTTCATTTCCTGTGGTTACTACTATATTATATAAGTACTGAGATTCGTATCCTTTAGCTTGAATTGCTAAGTTGTAACTATTCGGATTTATATTTTTTAATATAAAAATACCATTACTGTCAGTTATTGTCTGCGAATTATTGTTTTCTATAGTAATTGTTGCTTCACTTACAGGCATCCCTGATTTTTTATCTTTTACTACCCCCCTTATTACACCGTTCTGTGCATATATACTAGATGTAATAATCGTACTCACTGCTACTATCGATGCAATT
The DNA here is from genome assembly GCA_964461535.1 of uncultured Flavipsychrobacter sp. GTDB lineage: Bacteria > Bacteroidota > Bacteroidia > Chitinophagales > Chitinophagaceae > Flavipsychrobacter. The sequence goes on along the minus strand of CAYWUY010000011.1, from coordinate 51,358 downwards.
TTCATTGTTATGAATGTTTAATATATGATGGCTTAAATTGAACGCAAATTACCTATTTCTATGGAATTTACCTTAATGTAACTGTACTGTAAATATATTTCTACATTTAGACTAGAAAAACACACTACTTTTGATGTTGAGAAACCAATGTATATGATCCTACCTCAGCTACCTGAGCATGAAAGTCGCAGATTAGAACAACTTAGTGAATACGATATTTTAGATACATTGCCAGAAGATATTTATGATGAAATTACTCTGTTAGCAGCTACCATATGCAATACTCCTATTTCATTAATATCGTTTGTCGATGAAGGTAGGCAGTGGTTTAAGTCACACTTAGGTTTGTCTGTTACACAAACACCTAGGGAGATATCATTTTGTGCACATGCAATTATTACGCCCCAACACCCTTTTATAATCAACGATTCTAGGAAAGATAAACGTTTTGCCGATAATCCTTTGGTAATCAACGAACCTCAGTTTATTTTTTATGCAGGTGTCCCTTTAGTCACTCATACAGGTGACGCATTAGGTACATTATGTGTAGTAGATAGTAAAGCTCATAAATTATCTGATAAGCAGATAAAGGCACTACAAATTTTAGGTAAACAGGTAATGACACAACTTGAGCTTAGAAAGAAAAATGCTTTTTTGTCAAATATGTATGATGAACTGCTAGAGAATTATGAGGATGTGGAACAGTTTTCTTATACTGCTGCTCATGATTTAAGAAATCCTCTTCATAATATAACATCTTTAGTTAGCTTTTTAAAAGAAGATCAGGATAATAAATTTACTGAGGAAAGCAAGTTGTATCTCGAGCATATAAATACATCTGCTAATCAGTTGTCAAAATTAGTTGATGAAATTCTAGAGTTTTCAAAGGCCACACAAATTGTATCAGTCAAAAAAGATCTTTTTAGCCTGAAAGAATTAGTTCTTCAAATATGGTCATTTCTAAAAGTTCCTGAAAATATTACTCTTGAATTACCTGATGAGGACTACAATATCTTTTTATCAAAGGTTGCATTAAAGCAAATTTTGACTAATCTGATAGGTAATGCTATAAAGTTTATTGACAGGGAAAAAGGGGTAGTAATTGTAAATTATAGAGAGGAGAATAGTTGCTACTTTATAGATGTAACTGACAATGGGCATGGCATACCTGATGAGGACATACCATACATATTTGACTTGTTTAGAACTGTTAGGCTACACAGAAATAAAGGTACTGGCATTGGACTTTCTATAGTACACAAGCTGGTGAAAAAGTTACGAGGGACTATTAATGTAACTTCTAAAGTGAACGTCGGTACTTCATTTTCAATGATAATTAAAAAGTAGTTACTCAAACTAGCTTATCCACTATCTCCAGTATTGTAGATGGATAGATAGTATAAATATCTTTGCTTACAGCCGTGTAGAACTTTAGTTCACTAATCTGTTTAGTTTTTAGTTCATTGAGTAGGTTGGTAGGGTAGTAGGTATGTACATGCTGCATACCTATACTAGCATAGTTGCCAAATCTATAGAAGTTATCACCTGCCGAAAGAATAATGGTATTAATACCGAATGATGCAGCTGCATGGGCAGCCATAGTGTCGTTACTTATTGTTAGTTTACTGCCACCTATGTAGGTTAACATATCTACTAAGTTTAGTTGGGCAACTAGATTATTAACACCCGTAGCAACTGCAATTTCTGCACCATTTTTTACATCTGAGGGGCCACCACATATACATACATCTAGTCCCTTGGCTTTTATGCAATTTATTAGTGTTATCCAATGCTTATTGGGCCATCTTTTGCTTTTTGCAGAAGCACCAATAAAGCAAATGATACTATTATTTAGCTGTATTTGATTTTTTGATAGTGTAGGGTAGTTGTTTTCTGGTTTTATATTTGTAACCCACTCTGCAAATGCGCAGTTAAAGGAATACTCATGCATTAAATCCTTAGTGTCAAACAAATTATTATACAACTGGTTTGATAGGTCATTAATACTATCTGATGAAAATGTATTCTTATTGCCTATTCTTAAAGTAGCATTACAAGCAAGCATGCACGCGTCATCTAGTAAAAGTGGTCTGGTGTAAGAAGGACATATTACAGTATGATAACCTTGTTTGGCTAGCATTTGCCAAAGTTGCATTCTGTATCCGGCATCATCATAGTAGTTGTTTTTTTGTACCCATATTGTTTGGTCTACTAGATCCGCATCATAAGTCTCAAAAATACTTTTCCAAGCTACATTACCTAGTAATGTTATAGAATAGGTTTTATAGTCTAAAGACGTTCGGTATTGTTTTAGGGTATTTCTAAATAATATGTAGTCACCTATGTCATCTAATCTTATAATGAGTAGTTTTTTTGAGTCAGTACTAGGTGCCTTGATTTGAATAGATTTAATCGTGCTTTCCCACTCTCTCCATGTGTTTATAGTACGAGCATTCTCTTTTTGGGATTGTTTTTTTCTTATATATAAAGAAATGGCACGAAACATTAGCTATTATGTGAGTTAACGCAAATGTAATATTTCGTGCTTATTTAGTTATATATATTAAAACTTAAGGCCAAAAGTAAGCGCTACATTATTGATGGCTTGATCTATAGTAGCAGTGCCAATATTTGCCTCAAGTCCAGCTTTAACACCTGCATATGGCTTTTCTTTAAAAGTATAATTACTATGCATCCAGCCTAGGTCGGCAAAGAAATTTTTACTTCTATAACCCACACCTCCGCTTATATCCATACGTTCTGCATCATATGCTGCATTTTTATACGGGTTTCCATAATATCCCCAGCCGCCACGTATCATAAACTCTTTAGTCAGTTTTATTTCCGCACCTACTCTAAAGTTCGATGTGCTAGTGTAGGTTTTGCTTATTTCATTATTAATAGCGCTAGAGTTAGATGCGTAAGTGATATTATTGGTGGCATCATATGTGTCAGGTAAGTTATAACTAGCTTTATTATAGTTTATATACTCATAGTCTGCAGTAATAAAACCTACTTTCTTAATGATGATTGACGTACTAAGTATATATTTCGACGGAGTAAAAAATGTGTAATCGTAAGTACGCAATGGTAGATAGTTACTTGACGATAAACTGTAGGTGTTACCGGTAGTATAGCTAGCTGCTATTGCATTAGTGCCTACTTCATGCAGGTTGAAAATTGTTGGGGTGTGATATGCAGCTCCAAATCTTAAAAAATCAGTTGGCTTATATATTACACCTAATTTTAAGTTTACACCAGTTCCTGTTACGTCGAGATTATCATTGTAAGTAAATGATTTAAAATAGTATGGATTATTTACTGCCGCAGGGTTAAGTACCTCAGTATAGGTTGTTTTTCTATTATAAGAAAGGTCATCTATACCTAAGGTTGCCCCTATTAATAGTTTTTCCATATAATTACCACCTAACGATATACAATATTCTCTTATCCCTCCTCTCTCTTTAGTATTTAGTAATTGTGTTATGCCTTCACCATATGGTACAGCTGTGGTATAATGATATGCATAACCATTAAGTAGGCCGGTTTCCCAACCCATATAAGCTGGTGTACTTGCGTTTCTTATATTATTAGTATCTGCATTGGCACTATTTTCAAACGCTAAGCTTGCTGATGTTTTGTCAGTATATCCTGCATAAGAATAATCTCTGTTAAAATCTGCAATTCTATTCATTGAAAAACCGAATGATACCGTTTTCCATTTTCTTCTATCATATCTCTTGCCTTTAGGGGCATCCGTTAATACTAATGCAAAGTGGTTAACATTAAATCTAACATTAGATTCAGAAGATAACTGACCAAGAAACTCTGAACTTGAGCCATTTATTTTAAACGAAGGTGTAAAAGAAAGTTCTGAAGATCTATATACTCCTAATCCCGCTGGGTTAACACTCATAGTACTAGCATCGCCACCTATAGAACCTAAAGCAGAACCGAAACCTAAAGAACGTGCACTACCTTGTGCACTAGTATTAGAAAATAAATAGGCATCTCCAACGCCTTGAGCTTTAGCAGTTACTTGTAGTAATACAGCAGCGCCTAATGCTGCTACAATGCCCTTATTACGCATAGTTAGGAATTTCTAATTATAAAGATAAAACAATAGCTAACTATAATTTTGCAAAAACCGTACCTAAATTTATTTTACCCAAAATATTATTTGGTTTTTTATAGCTGGTTAGCAGCTATGTCATAAAAAAACGAGACTACAAGTGGTTTTGCAGTCTCGTTTCATTTTCGTTATCTCAAGTCTAGCTTAGGCCTTCAATTTCTCCGTTTACTAGTTTTATTCTATATGCTTGAGGATCTTCAGGCAATCCAGGCATTCTCATTATTTCCCCGGCGACAGCCACAATAAATCCTGCACCCGCATTTACTACTAAATCTCTAATATGAATAGTAAATCCTTCCGGAGCATTTACACGTTTAGGATCGTCTGTAAATGAGTATTGTGTTTTAGCTATACAAATAGGTAGATGAGCCCAGCCGTTTTTGGTATAGGACTTTATTTTATTCTCTACCGTTTGGCTTAGGGTAATACCATTAGCACCATAAACACGCTTAGCTATTTTCTCTATTTTCTGATCTATAGGATCAGTAAGCTCGTAAGCATGGTTAATTTCTTTTGACGGATTACTTTCTATTAATGCTACTACTTTTTCAGCTAAGCTAGCTGCACCTGCACCACCGCTGGTAAATCCATTGTTGATGGCAAATACTACACCTTCTTTTTCACACCAGTCAGACAAGTAGTTTACTTCTTCGTCTATATCGTGCTTATGTCTATTGAAAGAAACCACAACGCTTTGTCCGAAGTTTTTCATGTTGTTAATATGTCTGCGTAGGTTACCTAGTCCTGTTACCATTGCTTCCATATTAGGCTTAGATATTTCGGCATCTGCTACGCCGCCATGTAGCTTTAGTGCGCCAGTTGTTACAACTATTACTGTAGCTTTTGGTCTTAAGCCCGTTAGTCTACATTTAATATCAAGGAATTTCTCAGCACCTAAATCACTACCAAATCCAGATTCTGTAACCACATAATCATTGGTACTCATGGCCATTTTTGTAGCTAGTACCGAGTTGCAACCATGTGCTATGTTAGCAAAAGGCCCACCATGTACAAATGCAGTTGTATTTTCTGTAGTCTGCACTAAGTTAGGCATAATGGCATCTTTTAATAGTACAGTTATTGCCTCAGCAACACCTAAGTCTTTTACTGTAAAAGGCTTTTTATCGTAGGTGTAGCCCAATACAATACGCTCTATTCTAGCTTGTAAATCATCTAAATCAGTGGCTAAACATAATAAAGCCATAATTTCAGATGCTGTTGTAATATCAAAACCTGCTTCTGTAGGTATACCATTACCAGTTCCGCCAAGCCCAGTTACTATATTTCTTAACGAACGGTCATTTACATCTAATACTCTTCTCCATACTATGCGTTCTAGGCCTTTATCGCTCTTCCTATTTTGGTATTGGTAGTTATCCAATAGTGCTGATATCATGTTGTTAGCACATGTTATGGCATGAAAGTCACCTGTAAAATGTAGGTTAATTTCGTCCATAGGAAGCACTTGAGAATAACCGCCTCCGGCTGCCCCCCCTTTCATACCGAAGCATGGGCCTAAGCTGGGCTCTCTTAATGCAACGGCTGCTTTTTTACCTATATGATTAAGACCTAGAGATAGTGCAACACTAGTTACGGTTTTGCCTACACCAGCCTTATTAGGTGTAACTGCTGTTACTAGTATTAAATTACTTTGTTTTATTTTTTCTTCGTTAATATAATGAAGTGGAATTTTAGCTTTGTATTTTCCATATGGAATAATATCCTCAGCATCTATACCTATGTTTGCTGCTATTTGTGCAATAGGTTTTAGTTTGGCAGCCCTTGATATTTCAATATCCGATGGGAATTTTGCTGTTGTTTCTGTGGACATAATTATGTGTTAGTTTGTTTTAGAATTAAGCTACAATTTAAGCATTGATGTTTAAAAATCAATATTTCATATACATATACAGTATAAATTGTATGTAGTATGTAAAAATAACACCCCAAATTTGGGGTGTTTAAGTATTTAGTCTAGCAGTCTTAGCATGTTGTTGTCTACCCAATTGTAGAATACTTCAGGTTGGTAGGTACGCCAGTTTGGGTTTTCCATAAAGGTTATATAACGGTCTATTTTAGATTTGTGAAAGTCATATTGTGTTTGCTCAGGCATATTTAGAGACACTATCCAACCCCCATCATCTTTTATATCTTCTATCCACTCGTCATAGTAGTCTTTATCTCCACTATGATAGTTAAGAACGTTTTCTGTTATTAAAATGTATTTGTAAATCCCTTTTTCTATCATTTGGTCAATTAATGATCGTTTTAATTGCATGATGTCATTTTCTACTGCATCATTCCATTCTCCAAACATTTCTATAATTGCAAAATTGATATCGTAGTCTACAAATAACACTTTTAAGTATAGCGTTCTCGACCCAAATTCATCCCATTGGGGGTGTATGTAGTAATTATATACTGTATTCGAAAATTCAAATTCACTATGTTCAGTGCCAAAGTAGGGCGACTGTTCATCTTCTTCTGCTATATATAAATGTCGCCAGTTATAGAAAGGTTCTATTTCGTGCATTCAATTTCACTTAGTTATCTACCATATTTTTCATGCCAAGCCATAATACCGCCTACTACGTTTACAGTATTCTTAAATCCGGCTTGCTCTAGTATCATACACGCTTGAGCACTTCTTTTACCCGATCTGCAATGTATTATTATCTCTTCATCTTTTAAGTCTTCTAATTCGCCTAGTTGCATAGCCGCTATTTGTCCAAGAGGAATTAATGTAGCGCCTAAATTAGCTTCATTAAATTCTTCAGGTTCTCTTACATCTATAAAATGTAATTTTTCACCATTATCTATTCTGCTTTTTAATTCTTCTACGGTTATTGTATTCATAACTATTTATAGCTTAGTAATTGTTTTAATTGTACTAACTCCATCTTGATAAAACTCTATCCAGTAATTGCCTATAGGCCATGTAGAGATATCTATTTTATCGGTAGTATTATTTATTGTATTTGAGTATACTGTATTACCCACGGTACTTTTTATGGTATAACTTACTTTTTTATTAGTGTTATTCTTAATGCTTATCTCGTTATACGACGGATTGGGGTAAATATCTATATTAGTAACACTTGGTATAGGTGTTTGTTGCACTGAGCTTGCAATAAAATCTTTTCCTAGTAATGGTCGCATCATTATTGCTCCATTTATTAAAGATGGTGTCCAATATCCCAATACATTGTAGTAAGTATGGTTGCCACCTATCCTGTTCATATCTAGGCCAAAGTATAAACTATCACTACCGCTCTCTGCCGGTATTATGGCAGCAGCATAGAATGTACCAGCAGGTAAGGGTATACTTTTGTTGAATTTATAATACCAAAAATGGTTAATGGTGTCTTCATAACCTGGGGTAAATAATTCCTCTAAGTGTATGGTGTCATCGGCAATAGCACCGTCTACGCCTGCCAATTTTTTATAAATCGCTAATGTGAATATTTTATTGACTGGGTTAGGTACTTGTCTACCAAAATAAATGGCCATGCCTTTTATGGTATCTGGCACATTCAAGTGGTGTTCTATAGCAAATTTTGCAGGTAAAGATGGAAACAAAGTTAAATAATAGCTTTGCTCAGCACTTCCGTCATCATACGATAGGTAATTGTCAAAAATCTGGTGTTTTACAATAGTATCATTGTTAGTTGGTCCAGTTGAGGCTGTAGATTCTATATAAAATGTATTTTTAAATGTTACCCTATCATAAATACCTCCGGGGCTTACCAGCGTCGAGTAGGTAGTGTTATTTCTACCAACAGTGCTGTAATTATTAATACTAAAAGTAGCCGTTGTAGTGCTTTGTAAAGTGGTGCCACTAGCTTCGTCCACAGCATTAAATCCGTGTGTTATTGTCTCGATATTAGGGGTTATGTTGCGTATACTATCCACTATTATACTAGATCTTTCACCCGTAGCAAAAGGATAAAATTGCCTATATGGCATTGATGTATAATCATTTAGTAAGAAAGTAGGGTTGCTGGTAAATGCTATGTCTTGAATAGCAGTATCAAATAAGGTTCTATTAGCGTCCAGTTTTATATAGTCTATATTCCAGTTGGCATCTGCATAGTTAAGCGCTGCTATATTTACAAATCTAAACTGAAAGTTACTATGGAAGAATAAAGTGTCGTTTACAGGTACCATTACCTGTGTAAATGGTTGCAAAGTAGTACCTTCTTTTTTCCACACGGCTTTCCAGTTATCACCTACTTTTACTCTGAAAAATAAAATTAGCGAATCGCCTAGTGCGGGATAATACCCATTACCTTGTGGCTGATAGAAAAAGCTTAGGTATAAACTATCTGCACTAGTATAGCTACTTAAGTCTATAGTTTTTGAAGTTAGGCTATCGCAATACAGGTGTGATGCATTATTGTCAGGGTACCAAGGAAGTCCCAATGGATTTAAGGCATCAAAAGTAGCTACACCTCTGCTTATGGGCTGCACGCACATAGTATTGTTGATATATACTTGATTGTCTGCCCACTTTGTTTCGTCAGGAAACTGGCTATATGTTGTAAAATCTTCAAAAAATGGTAAGCTGAGAGCAGTGGTTTTTTGTGCTAGCTGTTTACTTTTTTTTGCACTTCTAATATTCCTAAGCAATGGCCCTGTATGTTCTTGAGCTTGAATTGCCCATGAACATATTAGCAAAAGTAGGGTAGCTTTTATATGTTTTGAAAATAATATCACTTGTCTTCGTCCGGGTCAAATGGTTTTTTGTCTTTAACGGTATTGTCTGCCGGATTATTGTTATTTTCAAAGTCGGCAGGCTCTGGGTGTTGTTTTATAGATAAATCTATTACTTCTCCCATTTTTATTTTATTTGGCTTTCCGTCAGGTGTTAAAGGTCTTGGGGTTTGTCTTATAATTTTAGCTTCCGCTGTATCCGTTATTTCACTACCACCCTCCATCTGCTCAACATATAAGTTAGGAATTAAATTGTATTGATTTATTATGGTCATTGCTTCATCTACAGTCATACCAACCACATCAGGAACGTCAAAATCCTGGTTGCCTAACCCATTTCCTATAACTAAATCAATTTTACTACCTTGAGGAATCATTTCACCCGGGCGAATTACCTCACCTTTATAACGTTGTTCTTTAATAGCCCCGCTAGCTATATCAGGTACATAGGTAGTATCTCCTATTAGTAATTTATTGTTTTTAAGAAGCATTTCGGCACTGCGGTACGATAAATTAACCAGATTTGGCATAGGCACTCGCATTGCAGTTATGCTATTCACAGTTATCATTACAATACGCCCTGTCTTAACTATGGCACCTGTGTCAGGCACTTGTTTTAGAACAATAAGTGGTTTCTCGGTTGGCTCAAAGGTTGAATCTACATGAACATCAAATTGCATGTTTTTTAGTATCGTAATTGCTTGGTCTAGAGTTTTACCTCTAAGATTAGGCACTTTTACTTCTTCCCCATGATGTGTAAAGTGACTCAATAAAAGAAAGAAAATTACATATATAGCAGTGAATATACCCGCTATTACCAAAAAATTGAACCAAAAAGATTTTTTAACGCTATCGTTCATGAATGCAAGTGCTGCTACTTTATTTATTTGTTATTCTTTAATGCTTCTTCTAGCAAGTTGGTATAAAAAGTTTCTAAAGTCATACCGGTTACTTTTACCTGCTGAGGCACAATGCTATTTTCACTTTGACCAGGCATGGTGTTTACTTCCAAGAAGAATAGTTTGTCTGTGCCGTTTTGTAAAATAAAGTCCATTCTTACTACTCCTCTGCAATTAAGATGTCTGTATATGTGTATAGCTTTATCTTCTAGACGTTTTTTTGTTTTTTCGTCTATTTTCGCCGGCGTTATTTCATTGGTAACGCCCGGTGTATATTTAGCTTCGTAATCGAAGAATTCGTTTTTACTTACTATTTCAGTACACGGTAGGGCATAAATAACACCATTTTGTTTGTATACACCTATAGTCAGTTCTCTTCCTTCTATAAATTCTTCAATAAGTACTTGATTATCTTCAGAAAAAGCTTTTTGTATAGCAGGCATTAATTCTACCACAGTTTTTACCTTGCTTACACCCAAGCTGCTTCCACTCTCATTGGGTTTTACAAATACAGGTAGTTTTAGTTTATCTAGTATAGCACCTACTGAATAAGGGTCTCCTTTTATTAAATGCACAGAGTTAGCTATGCTTACAACATTCATGTCTTTTACCACCTTGTTGCAATAGCTTTTATTGAAAGTTAAAGCAGATACTATAGCATTGCAAGTAGTGTAGGGTATTTGCAGCATATCTAAATAGCCTTGTATTCTTCCATCCTCGCCAGGTGAGCCATGCATGGCTATGAATACACAGTCAAAAGATATTTTTTCTGAGTTAATGGTTAGAGAGAAATCATTCTTGTCTACGTATTGTTTGGCTCCATTATGGTCATGATACCATTCATCTTTGGTAATAATGATTTTATAGATATTGTAAGGAGCATTGCTTAAACTTTTCTCAATAGTTTCAGCAGTTTTGATAGAGATCACGAATTCTCCGGAATAACCTCCGGCTAATAATGCTATATTTTTTTTCATTGCTGTATCACCCATAATACTGTGCTAGGCGTAAAGGTAATATATACCAATCAATTTCTTTGCCTATAGCCTTCGCATGTATCGTTAAAATATGTGGCTTAATAACATCTTAAATTATCTTTCGTTATTATATTGCATTCTTAAGCATTAACACTCACTTCGTATGTCAATCAATAAAATATCTCAATTGGTAGCTACTATTGTGGAATATCCATATATGGATAAGATGTATCCTACATCTACCGGAATCCCACTTGTTATAACTGAGGCTTATTATTATGATCCGGCCGATATAAAGTCTGGAGTTGATGTAGAGTCTTATCTTTCTGCTTTGTTGATTAATAATAAATTATCATTCATTGTAGAGAATGATACTTTTGGTGGAAATAGAAATGACCCCGCACCGGGAGTAGTAAAGGAGCTAAAATTATCTTATTTATATAATGGAATAACCTCTACTATGATATGTAAAGAGAAATCTACTGTAACCTTACAAGCGTACTAATCTATTATATAATATTCCCAAATGTCTATTGTGGATACTTTCAGTGAATATATTTCTTGAAAATACCTGCTTAATGATATTTTTGCACCTCAGTAAGGTTGTCTAGATGTCTGAAAAAAACGAATACTCCGGGCAAGGCTCGGTTTTAATAAATGAAATGTATGAAAGCTGGTTTCTCGATTATGCCAGCTATGTAATATTAGAGCGTGCTGTACCTGCTATTGAAGATGGCATGAAACCTGTACAACGCAGGATAATGCATGCTATGAAGGAAATGGATGATGGTAGGTTTAATAAGGTAGCCAACATCATAGGCCAAACTATGCAATATCACCCACACGGTGATGCTTCCATTAGTGATGCCATAGTGGGGCTTGGTCAGAAAGATTTACTTATTGAAACTCAAGGTAACTGGGGGGATGTAAGAACCGGTGACCCCGCTGCTGCTGCACGTTACATAGAAGCTAGGCTTTCAAAGTTTGCATTAGAAATTGCCTTCAATAGTAAAACTACGCTTTGGCAGTTGAGTTATGATGGTAGGAAGAATGAGCCTGTGACACTACCCATGAAGTTTCCGTTGCTTTTAGCACAGGGTACAGACGGTATAGCGGTAGGCTTAAGTACAAAAATATTGCCGCATAATTTTTGTGAACTTATAGATGCATCCATCAAACACCTAAAGGGTAAGAAGTTTGAACTATATCCAGACTTTCAAACAGGGGGTATGATAGATGTAGCTAACTATAATGATGGTGCCAGAGGCGGTAAGGTGAGAGTTAGAGCACGAATAGAGGAGGTAGATAAAAAAACACTTTCAATTAAAAGTGTGCCGTATGGGGTAACTACCTCAACTCTTGTAGATAGTATCTTAAAAGCTAACGATTCGGGTAAAATAAAAATAAAAAGTGTAACAGATAACACTGCAAAAGATGTAGAGCTAACTGTAGTACTAGCGCCCGGTGTAGATACAGGCCAAACTATAGATGCACTTTATGCCTTTACTGATTGTGAGATATCTATCTCTCCTAACGCATGCGTGGTTAAGGAAGATAAGCCATATTTCATGACGGTGTCCGATTTGCTACGCGAGTCAGTTGTTAACACTAAGAACTTATTACTTAAAGAATTAGAGATAAAGCTTAGTGAACTAGAGGATGATTGGCATTATTCTTCATTAGAGAAGATATTTATTGAAAAAAGAATATACCGAGACATTGAGGAGCAAACTACATGGGAGGGTGTTCTAGGGGCAATAGATAAAGGCCTAAGCCCATATAAAAAATTATTCCGCCGCCAGATAACAGAAGAGGATATTGTTAAGCTAACTGAGATACGTATTAAACGTATTTCTAAGTATGATACTTTCAAGGCAGATGAACACATTAAAGGTGTAGAAGATGCTATTGCCGAAGTGAAAAATCATATAGAGCATCTGAATGATTACACCATTAGATATTATGAGAATTTATTAAAGAAATTTGGTAAGGGTAAAGAAAGACAAACTGAAATTCGTCAGTTTGAAACAATACAAGCCACAGCAGTTGCTATAGCTAATACTAAGCTATATGCTAATTGGAAAGAAGGCTTTATAGGCACCAGTCTTAAGAAAGATGAGTTTGTATTCGATTGCTCTGATCTAGATAATGTCATTGTCTTTAGGAAAGATGGCAAAATGATAATCACAAAAGTGGCTGATAAGACATTTGTGGGTAAGGACATACAGCATATAGCCATTTTTCAAAAGAATGATGAGCGTACTACTTATAATATGATGTATTTAGATGGTAAAACCGGCATTACATACGCTAAGCGTTTTAATGTGACGGGCATTACCAGAGATAAAGAGTACGATTTAACTAAAGGTAATCCTAATAGTAAAATGACTTATTTTACTGCTAACTCTAATGGAGAGGCAGAGGTTATTACTATTACATTACATCCCGGCTCAAAAGCTAGGGTTAAAACTTTAGACTTTTATTTTGAAGAGTTGGATATAAAAGGTCGTAGTGCTCAGGGTAATCAGGTAACTAAATACCCAATAAAAAGTATAAGACTAAAAGAAAAAGGTAAGTCTACACTTTCTGCACCAAAAATTTGGTTCGATGAGGCTGTAGGTAGGCTTAATAAGGATGGTAATGGAGTGCTTCTAGGTCGTTTTGATGAAAAAGATAAGGTTATTGTATTTTATAAAGATGGTAACTACGAACTGACAGACTTTGAGCTGACTAATAGGTATGATACTGATAATATGGTTTTAATTGAGAAGTTTCATCCTGAAAAAGTGATTTCCGCAGTCTACTTTGATGCTAAAACCAAGCAGTTTAATGCTAAACGATTCTTAATAGAAAGTCAAACAATTAAGAACAAGTATTTGTTCATTAGGGAAGGTGAAGGGAATTATTTGGAATTAGTTACTACTCGTCAAGAGCCTGTATTGATTCTTAAAAAAGGTAAGAAGAAGTCAGAACTGACCGAAGAGCAAATAGCGCTGCATGAAACTATAGACGTAACCGGATGGAGAACAATAGGTACATCTATAGCTGGTGAAGATTTGAAAGAGTTGAGTTTGGCGCCACTTCCTGGTGAAGAAAATCAGGAGGCTGCGGTAGCTACACTTTTTTAATAACTCATTGATTTTTATAAAAAATATTAACTTCACGCTCAGAAACTTTATACCATTAGCATTAGGCAGTAATTGTAATGAAAAAGATTGAACTTGAAATTGTAGCATTATCGCATAGTATTACTCAAACCCATTCTTATGCTGTAGTGCTTGGTGAGATGAATGGCCTTAGACGCCTGCCCATAGTTATTGGTGGCTTTGAAGCTCAAGCTATTGCCGTGGCGCTTGAAAGAATGCAGCCTAGCAGACCGCTCACTCACGATCTTTTTGCCAATTTTATGTCTTTGTATGGTGTAGAGTTAGTAGAGGTTATTATATATAAATTAGAAGAAGGTATTTTTTTTGCTAAACTAGTGTGTAATAGCAATGGAGATATTACAGAAATAGATTCACGTACATCCGACGCGCTAGCACTTGCTGTGCGCGCCGGATGTCGTATATATACTTATGAAAATATTTTAGACACTGCTGGTTTGTCTATGAACGACCATTTGGAGTCTAATATTGATGCCGCCGGAGATAATGATGAAGATACTGTGAAAGTGACTTCTAAAGCTGGAGGGGATAGTTTAATGAAGAATATGACGCTTGATGAGTTGAATATGCTCCTTCAACAAGTGTTAGATCAGGAAGATTATATAAAAGCTGCTCGCATTCGTGATGAGATAAACTCTCGTAAAAAATAGTCTTTCATTTATTGTTTAGGCTGTTAGTAAGCTACAGCCCCTTAATGCGGTATGGTCCATTCGGCCTAATACTTCAAATGAGCCGTTCTCGTATACAGTTCCTAAATCTTCAGTTGCTATAAAACTACAACTGTGAATATTGGCAAGGTCTATAACGTTAATGCATCCACTTCCACTTTCATATGTGCTCAACGGGTCATTAATGTCTCTACAAAATACTTTCATGGTAGGAGTGGTTTCATAAAGACCATTTCCCTTAGAATAGCCTTGTGATAATAGTTCAGTCATGCCATACTCACTATGTATATGGCTAACTCCAAATTTTTTAGTTAGTATTTCATGAACTTCGGCCCTAATCATTTCTTTTTTTCTGCCCTTCATACCTCCGGTTTCCATGATTATTGTGTTTTTAAGCGGTATGCTATATGCCTCAGCAAAATCTAATAGCGCAAATGTTACGCCAATAAGTATTGTTTTTTGTTGTTTGCTTTCTAGTGCCGTTAATACTTCAGCCAGTTTATCCCACTCGTTTATATAAAACCCATTAGAGCTATGATTGCCAATATTCATAAGGGTATGAACCATATGTACTAATGATGCGTTTTTTCGCTCTAGGTAAGATGGGAGTAGTCCTAATATGGCGTATTGTTCAGGTGATCCGTAATGTTTTTCAAATCCTAATAGTAGTGATGTTGTATATATAGATGCATCAGAAACATAATGCGAAGAGGTTTGTTCACCTGTAGTGCCACTGCTTGCAAATGTTAGTTCGGGCTTAGTGTGAAAGTTGTCTACTACCTTGTGTGTTTTAAAAAAGCTAATCGGTAAAAAGGGTATTTCTATAATATTTTTTACATTGTTTACGTTTATTCTAAGTGCATTACAATATTGCTGGTAGATGCTATTATGTTCATATTGGTATCTAAAAACATCTAATGCTATTGTATCAAAATTACTTTGGTTAATTAGATGCATGTTTTCAGCATTTATTAACGAAAGCGATTCCTGTTCATTTGTTATCTTTGATATCATGAGATATTGTAAATGGTTATTATTGAGCACTGCTATAGGGCTTGCATCGTGTCAAAAAAATACGATGTCAAAGATACCATTCATATCTTTATTAAAAGTTTATCCGGGTGATTCTCTCAGGGTAAATGTTGATACCGTATTCATGTCATTTAGGTTTTCTGACGGAGATGCGGATATTGCTAATGATAATGCTTCCAAGGTTTTTGTGAAAGACAATAGAACCGACTCTTTTATGAGTTATTCTTTCCCTAGCATTGATGATGTCGTATTAGATCCTAAAAAAGGTATTACCGGAACTTGTTTCGTTTTGCCCGTACCTCAACCTGAGCCACGTCAAGATACATTTCATGTAAATAATGGCGATACTTTTAGGTATGAAGTATATATTACCGATAGGTCAGGGAATGCATCTAACCACATCACAACTTCACTTCTTTCTGTAAAATACTAGCTGAATAATTTTTGGAGATTACCGTAAAAAAAAGTCCCGACATGCCTAACATGTCGGGAAGGGACTGTACTTACTAACCCATCGTAAGTAAAGCAAATATACTAACATTGTTGGGTAATAGAAAAATAATTCTTTTTCTCATTTCATATTATTTTAATATCTTCTTTCGGTACAAGATTTTCAAGCAATGACTCTTGTTTTTTGTCAATAATTCATGTTTTATTACCTTATTTTTATAAATTACGCCATTTTGTCTCTATTATTTGCGAATAAATGTCAAAATGTCATTTATTTTCTATTGGTACATCATTTGAATATACCTAGTCAAACAACAATAAAAATTAAAAAACTTAAAAACTTAGTGTTATGTATCAAAAAAGAAGTTATGGTGTAATGCCTCGCACATTTGGTGGATTATTAGAAGAAGTATTCAATAGCAACTGGAACAGAATGGCAGAAGAGTCTATTCCGTATAACGTTCCGGTAAATATTAAAGAAACAGAAGCGGGATATGAATTACATGTATTGGCTCCGGGTTCTAAGAAAGAAGACTTTAAAATAAGTGTAGACAAAAATATCCTTAATGTTTCCTACGATCACAAGGAAGAAGTTCAGGAAGCAAACGGAAGCAAATGGTTAAGAACAGAGTTTAAGCATAGGTCGTTTAAAAGAAGTTTTTCTTTAAATGATAACATAGACACTACTAACGTAAGTGCTAAGTATGCTGATGGTGTTCTGCAAATTGTTTTACAGAAAAAACAAGAAGTTGAACCAACTATAAAAGAAGTAGCAATTAACTAATTGGTAGATAGGGTGTTTTTCATAGTGTGTGGCGGTGCGTTTGCACCGCCTTTTTTGTTATAAATGATTAATGACTAATCTTTTGAATCATTATTTTTTCAGCTATTTTTGTTTAATGAAGAAAACATTGTTGATAACAGGTGGGGCTGGTTTCATAGGGTCTCATGTTGTAAGGTTGTTTGTTCAAAAGTATCCTGAATACCGCATCGTTAATTTAGATGCTCTTACGTATGCGGGTAATCTTGAAAATCTAAAAGATATAGAGAAGTTGCCTAACTATATATTTGAACATGCAAACATCAATGATGCCAATAGGATAAATGACATATTTAGCAAGTATCAGTTTGATGGAGTTATTCACTTGGCTGCTGAAAGTCATGTTGATAGATCAATAACTGACCCTAATGCGTTTATACAAACTAATGTTATGGGCACGGCCAATTTATTGAATGCCGCACTAGCATTATGGAATAAAAACTATGAGGGTAAACGTTTCTATCATGTATCTACAGATGAGGTATATGGTTCACTAGGAGAGACAGGCTTTTTTACAGAAACAACTCCTTATGACCCACAGTCACCTTATTCTGCGTCTAAGGCTGCATCAGATCATTTAGTGCGTGCATATGGCAATACATACCACATGCCCTTTGTAATAACTAACTGCTCTAACAACTATGGTCCTAATCACTTTCCTGAAAAATTGATTCCTCTTTTTATTAATAATATTAAAAATAATAAGCCTTTGCCTGTATACGGTGATGGTAAGTATACCAGAGATTGGCTATTTGTAATAGACCATGCTAGGGCTATTGATATGGTTTTTCATTCCGGAAAAAATGGTGAAACATACAATATAGGAGGATTTAATGAGTGGCAAAATATTGAATTAGTTAAGCTACTTTGTAAGGAGATGGATAAGAGGTTGAATAGGCCTGATGGTGAATCTGAAAAGCTAATTAATTATATAAAAGATAGGCCTGGACACGATAGACGATATGCAATAGACGCGACAAAAATAAATAAGGAGTTAGGTTGGTATCCGTCAGTAACATTTGAGGAGGGTTTAAGTAAAACTATTGATTGGTATATGGAAAATGAAGCATGGCTGAACAATGTAACATCAGGAGACTACCAAAAATATTACGAAAACCAGTATCAACATTAATAAGTAGTAGCTACTTAAAGAAAACTATACTACATGAAAGGAATTATATTAGCCGGAGGATCTGGCACGCGTTTGTATCCGTTAACTATTGCAGTAAGTAAGCAACTAATGCCGGTTTTTGATAAGCCGATGATTTATTATCCACTGTCTACTTTAATGCTAGCAGGTATCAGAGAAATTTTAATCATTACAACACCTGAAGATCAGCCGGCTTTTAGAAAGTTACTAGGAGATGGAAGCCAGATTGGTTGTAGGTTTGAATATGTAGTACAGCCTAAACCTGAGGGTTTGGCGCAAGCTTTTATTTTGGGCGCAGATTTTATTGGTAAAGACCCGGCAGCTCTAGTATTAGGTGATAACATTTTCTATGGTTCAGGAATGGGAACTTTATTAAAAAAGAAAGCTAACCCAGATGGTGCTGTAGTATTTGCTTATCAAGTACACGACCCTGAAAGGTATGGTGTAGTAGAGTTTGATAAATCATTTAGGGTATTAAGTATAGAAGAAAAACCTATGCAGCCTAAGTCTAATTACGCGGTACCCGGATTGTATTTCTATGATAATGAGGTAGTAGATATAGCAAAATCAATTAAACCATCTCATAGAGGTGAGTTAGAAATAACTGACGTAAATAAAACTTATCTAGAGAGAGGAAAACTAGAGGTAGGCGTTTTAGATAGGGGTACTGCATGGCTTGATACAGGTACATTTGATTCTCTTATAGAAGCCGGTGAGTTTATTAACGTAATAGAAAAACGCCAAGGGTTAAAGATTGGTTGTATTGAAGAGGTAGCTTACCGAAATGGCTGGATAAATGATGAGCAAATGGAAAAACTAGCTCAATTGTACATGAAAAGTGGATATGGAGTATACCTCAAAAATTTAATTGGTAAAATTTAATTTGCGGAATATAATTTTTTTAGAGGCTCCCAATGGGAGCCTTTTTTATGCAGCATTGTCATACATAGTAATTTATTTGCAGCAAAAACTGCATCATGTATGACACATTGTCAATTATTGCGGAGTGGAATAACAATTGATGTGGTAAGTAAAAATTATTTAACACTATGCAAGAAAAAGGAACCATCTCCATTCACACGGAAAATATATTTCCGATAATCAAGAAGTTTTTATACTCAGATAACGAGATATTTTTACGCGAATTAGTGAGTAATGCGGTAGATGCTGTACAGAAAATTAAGCGTTTAGCTGCTTTAGGACAGTATAATGCAGAAGTGGGCGAGGGTAGAGTAGATGTGGCTTTCGATGCCGATAAAAAAACGATTACTATTAGCGATAATGGTATAGGTATGACGGCAGACGAGATTAAAAAATATATCAATCAAATTGCTTTTTCAGGAGCCACAGAGTTTGTTGAGAAGTTTAAAGATGCAAAAGATGCTAACGAACTTATTGGTAAGTTCGGTTTAGGTTTTTACTCTGCATTTATGGTGGCAGAAAAGGTAGAGATTCAAACGTTATCTTATCAGGATGGAGCACAGCCTGCAAGTTGGATATGTGACGGTAGCACTGAATTTGAAATAGCTGCCGGAACTAGAACTGAAAGAGGTACTACGATTACACTTTACATCAATAACGAAAGTGAAGAGTTTCTAGACAAATGGAAACTACAAGGTATATTAGATAAATATTGTAAGTTTTTACCAGTACAGGTAGTATTTGGAACTAATACCGACAGAGTAGAGGATGGTGAAGATGCAGAAGGTAAAACTAAGTACAAAGAAGTAGAAGTTGATAATGTAATCAATAATACTACTCCTATTTGGACCAAGGCTCCTACTGAGTTAAAAGATGAAGATTACCTAAACTTCTATCGTGAGCTATATCCTATGAGTGAAGATCCGTTATTCTGGATTCACTTAAATGTAGACTATCCATTCAATCTAACCGGTGTTTTATACTTCCCTAAAGTAAAGGCCGATTTAGAATTGCAGCGTAATAAGATTAAACTATTTAGTCGTCAGGTATTTATTACAGATGAGGTGAAAGATGTTGTGCCTGAGTTTTTAATGTTGCTACATGGTGTTATAGATTCTCCTGATATACCGCTAAACGTATCTCGTAGCTTCTTACAGGCAGATAGTAATGTTAAAAAAATAAATAGCTACATCACTCGTAAAGTAGCTGATAAGCTAGCTGAGTTATTTAAAAATGATAGAGCAGCTTTCGAAGAAAAGTGGTCTGACATTGGCATATTTGTGAAGTACGGAATGATTAGTGATGATAAATTTTACGACAAGGCAAAAGACTTCGCATTGTTTACCAACACTAAGAAGGAATATTATACCATGTCTGAATATAAAGACAAAGTAGAGCCTTTGCAGAAAGATAAAAATGATACGCTAGTATATATTTATACCAACGATGCCGGTAAGCAGGATGCTTATATACAAGCTGCAAACAAGAAAGGATACGATGTATTGTTGATGGATTCTCCTATAGATGGACATTTTATTAGCAATATTGAGCGCAAGCTAGATAAAACTACTATGAAGCGTGTAGATGCCGATGTGGTAGATAAGCTGATAGAGAAAGATGAGAATATAGAAATGGTACTTACCGATGAGCAAAAAGAAAAGGTAAAAACCATTTTTGAAAAAGCTATCAACAATACTAATATGAAAGTAGAGTTGGTGAGTCAGCAAGCTGATCAGTTTCCTGTAGCTATAACAATGGATGAGTTTATGCGCCGCATGAAAGAGATGGCAAGACTTGGTGGTGGTATGAGTTTTTATGGAAGTATGCCTGATTCTTACAAAGTATCTGTAAATGGGAATCACAAGCTGATAGATAAAATATTAAAAGCTGACGATACTACGCAAACAGTATTAGCTAAACAGGCTGTTGACTTAGCTATGTTGGCTCAAGGTTTGCTTACAGGTGCAGACTTAACAGACTTTGTATCTAGAAGTTTAAGTATGATTTAATACAATTGGTCTTTTATACATCTAAGGCATTTCTTAACGGAGATGCCTTAGTTTTTTTGTATTAATATATGGTTGCAAATACCCTAATAAATAATAAAGGAGCTACATGTTGCAGCTCCTTTATTAAATAACTAAGAAATTCAATTTATTACCAAACTCTTGCGCGGTCTTTAGGTGCGCGATACATTTTATCTGTAGGTTGAATGTTGAATGCTTTGTACCAAGCTTCTACATTACTAACTGGTAAGTTACAACGTTGTTCGCTAGCAGAGTGCGGGTCTGTTTTTAGGCGGTTAGCAATTTCCTCCGGAGTAGCTTTTGCACGCCATACTTGAGCCCAGCTTAAGAAGAAACGTTGGTCAGGAGTAAAGCCTTCTATTGTTTCATTGCTTTGTCCTTGTTTTGTTTTCTTAAATGCTTCATATGCAATATTAATACCGCCTAGGTCAGCAAGGTTTTCGCCTAGAGTTAACTCACCATTAGCATGGAAAGTATCTATAACTATTACATTATTAAATTGATCAACAACCATTTGTGATTTCTGCACAAAGTGAAGAGAATCTTCTGATGTCCACCAATTTGAAAGATTACCATCTGCAGCATATAAACGACCTTGGTCGTCAAAGCCGTGAGTTATTTCATGGCCTATTACTGCACCTATACCACCATAGTTTACTGCATCGTCAGCATCAGCTACAAAGAATGGGAATTGTAAAATTCCGGCAGGGAAAACTATTTCATTGAAGGCAGGATTATAGTATGCATTAACTGTAGGAGGTGTCATGCCCCATTCAGTACGGTCTACTGGTTTGCCTAATTTGCTCAACATAAAGTCATAGTCAAATGCAGAAGACGCCATTATGTTTTTTACATAGTCATTAGCTACTACATTTAGTTTGCTATAGTCTCTCCATTTATCAGGATAGCCTATTTTTCTCATAATAGCATTTAACTTGCCTTGAGCTTTTACTTTAGTAATATCGCTCATCCAGTCAAGTTGATTAATTCTAGCACTATAAGCAGATTGTAAATTGTCAAGCAATTCTAGCATACGCTTTTTAGCTTCTGGCTTGAAGTATTTTTGTACATACAATTGTCCAAGAAGTTCGCCTACTGAGCCATCTACCACTCTTTGTACGCGTTTCCAGCGAGCACTCATTACTTTTTGTCCGCGCATAGCCGTACCGTAAAACTCAAAATGAGCTTTGTCAATATCTGAACTTAGGTAAGCAGCCATGTCATTAAGTGTATGGAACTTTAAATATTTTTTCCATACAGATACTGGCGTAGCTTTTAGTTGCTTTGCAAATTCTTCATAGAATTTAGGCATGCCAACTATTACAGAATCCTCACCTTTTACTTTTAACATAGTCAACAAATTCTTCCAGTCAAGACCAGGAGTCATTTTGCTGATTTCGTTAACGTGATATTTGTTATACAGTTTTATTGGGTCGCGTTGCTCTACTCTTGTAAGAGAGGCACTAGCAAGTGCTTCTTCTAATTTATAAATGTCAGCCGCATCTTTTTCTGCTGTAGCTTTATCCTCGCCCATCAATTGTAGCATTTTAGGGATGTAAGCTTGATAAGCAGTTCTTATTTTTGCAGTGCGTTCGTCTTTGTCAAAATAGTACTCGCGTCCTGGCATTCCTAATCCACCTTGGAAAAATTGGCAAATCATTTTTGTTACCATTTTATCGTCAGGAGAAATATAGAAACCAAACGCCGGACCTAGACCCATGGTGTGTTCTAATGCCATCTCAGCAAGTAGGGCATTCGCGTCAGCTATTTTGTCTATTCTATCGAAGGTAGATTTCAGAGGAGTTATGCCGGCTTTATCTATAGCGTTACTATCCATACCACTGCGATAGAAATCACCAACTTTTTGCGTTAAGCTACCTTTAGGTGCATTTTTAACTTTAGCTACTGAGTCAAGTAAAGACCTTAGTGCATTAACATTGTTTTCAGCCAGTTGGTCAAAACTTCCCCATCTTGTTTTATCTCCAGGTATTGGTGTGTTTTTTAACCATGTACCGTTAGCATATTGGAAGAAGTTGTCGCCAGGACGAACACTCTTATCCATATTAGCAGGGTCAATGTATTTATTGCCCTTACCTGCACCTTGACTACCTATTGCAGCCAACATTACTGCACTAGCTAGTAACGTGTGTTTTAAACGCATATTTGTATATGTTAATTTGTTTTGGATTACAAAAATACAATATTAGCTTCTGACTAGGTCAATTATAATAATTTATATAAAAGTGATTTTCGGGGTGATTTTATTAATTCTCATTTGTTAGGTACTGCCGTGTTTATGTCATTATCTAAGTTGATTTTTTGTTGTATTTTCCCGCCATGGAAAAGAAGGTTAGACAACCCGTTTATTACAGCGAATACCTACAGCTAGATAAGATATTAAATGCACAAGACCCGGAAAGCCAGAAAGACGGGATAAGAGCTGATGATGAAATGCTTTTTATTATTATTCATCAGGCTTATGAACTTTGGTTCAAGCAAATATTGCACGAACTTAATATAGTAAGAGAAGTATTTCTAAAAGATAATATACATAACAATACTCCTGATATTTATAATAGTGTTCATAGACTTAAGCGTATTGTAACTATTCTTGAAGTTGCTGTAAACCAGATGGGAATATTAGAAACAATGACCCCTTTGGATTTTCTTGATTTTAGAGATTTGCTACGCCCAGCTTCAGGCTTTCAAAGCATTCAGTTTAAAATGATTGAGGCAACATTAGGACTGAAATACACACAACGTCATGGTAAAGAATATTATCTTTCTCAGCTAAATACTGCTGATGTAGATAGAGTAAAGTCGGCTGAATCTCAACAGTCATTACTTGTCTTATTGAATAAGTGGCTTGAACGCATGCCGTTTGTTAAAGATGCTTCTTACTGGCAAGATCAGCCACAAGGCTTTTGGCAATTATATCGTGCTGCCTATGCGGGTACTTTAAGTGAGGCCGAAAAAGCAAATTTAGACTTGTTTGACTCTTTATTTATAACCGATACTGCATACGGCGATGAAAGAGCATTTAGTGCAGATGCTAGCCGTAGTGCACTTTTTATAATGCTTTATAGAGATCATCCTTTATTACAGTTGCCATATGAGTTGTTAAGCATACTACTAGAAATTGATCAGCAATTATCTATGTGGCGCCATCGCCATATTCATATGGTGCAGCGTACTATAGGAAAGCGTGTAGGCACTGGGGGTAGTACAGGTGCCGCATACTTAAGGGGGGCAGCAGATAGTCATTATATTTTTAAAGAGTTGGCAGAGCTAACCTCGTTCTTATTGCCAAGAAATCAACTGCCTACATTGCCTGATACTTTAATAAAAGATTTAGGCTACACTAAGTAATTGGTTTAGTACATATATAGCAGAAGGGCATCTTGTTGGATGCCCTTCTGCTATTAATATTAGTTAGAACAAGATTTATACCCATCCGTTATTGTGTATCAGCTTGGCTATTTGCACTGCATTTGTAGCAGCACCTTTTCTTAAATTGTCAGCTACTATCCAGCAGTTTAAACTGTTCTCTTCAGAAAAATCTCTTCTGATTCTTCCTACAAAAACTTCATCTTTTCCTTCTGCATGTAGTGGCATAGGGTAGCCATTTAAACTTGGATTATCTATTACAGATACTCCTGAGCTATTATCTAAAAGAACTCTTACGTCTTCTAATTCAAAATCTCTTTTAAACGTAATATTTACACTTTCGCTATGCCCACCTATTACCGGAACACGCACAGTAGTGGCGGTTACTTTTATAGTATCGTCACCCATAATTTTACACGTCTCGTTCACCATCTTCATTTCCTCTTTAGTATATCCATTATCGGTAAATACATCTATATGAGGTAAAACATTTAAATCTATTTGATGAGGATATACTTTATGTTCTTTATTGCCGGAACGTTGCTCCATAAGTTCAGCCACAGCTTTTTGTCCGGTTCCTGATACAGATTGATAGGTGCTAACTACCACTCTTTTTATACCATACTTTTTATGTAGCGGATTTAATACCATAACCATCTGTATAGTACTACAGTTAGGATTGGCAATAATCATGTCGTCTTTAGCTAACGTATGTCCATTAACTTCTGGTACAATTAGTTTTTTGCTAGGATCCATTCTCCATGCCGACGAGTTGTCAATTACTCTACAGCCTACATTTGCAAATAGTGGAGCTAATTCTAATGAAGTAGATCCACCCGCAGAAAATAGTGCTATATGAGGGCGCATAGCTATTGCGTCTGTGGCGCTAACTACATTGTAATTTTTACCCTTATAGTTTACTTGTTTACCTATAGATTTTTCAGAGGCTACAGGTATTAGTTCTGTTACCGGGAAGTTATGCTCTGCTAATACCTCTAGCATTTTTGTGCCTACTAGTCCTGTGGCACCTACAACAGCTACTTTCATTGGGCTATTTTAACGTTATGTGTTATACAGAATGGAAATATTACAAAGCTATTACATTATATGGCAATTGTAGATACAATTTTACAGTTCTACTACTACATTCTAGCCACCTAATCCACACAAGCATGCTACCTTTGCATAGCTCATGAAAAATCTCAAGTCGGTATATAAATATTTTTTCAAATACAAGTGGCGATTACTTTTAGGTCTCTTATTTGTTACTTTATCTAGCATGTTTGCTGTTACACCTCCGGTTGTAGTGCGTAATGTATTAGACCAAATGTCTGACAACTTAAACAGTTATTCCTTGGTCAAGGGCATGTCTATAGATACGGCTATGCAATCTTATTTATTTTCTTTGGTTTTATGGAGTGGCATTTTAATGTTGGTAATGGCTCTGTTGCGTGGACTCTTTATGTTTATGATGAGACAGACCATTATAGTTATGTCTAGGTTAATAGAGTATGACCAAAAGAAAGAGGTTTTTGATCATTATCAGAAGTTAGATGCTGGATTTTTTAAAGCCAATTTTACCGGAGATTTAATGAATCGTATTTCAGAAGATGTGTCTAGAGTGAGAATGTTTACCGGACCTGCTATCATGTACTTTACCAATATGCTCGTTCTAACATTGATGAGTGTTTGGGGCATGCTTAGAGTAAATGTTAAGTTGACGGCTTATGTTATTGCTCCTTTACCTATGCTGGCAATCTCCATTTACTATGTTAATAGAATTATTTATAAAAAGAGTGGAAAAATTCAGGCTCAGTTATCAGATCTTACCACCACAGCGCAGGAGTCTTATTCAGGTATCAGAGTTATAAAGTCGTTTGTTCAAGAAGGTAATATGATGAAGTTCTTTAACAATACTTCAGAATCATATAGGAAGAGTTCTATTAATTTGTCACTAACCGAAGCGGTTTATTTTCCGTCCATGAATTTGTTTATTGGCTTAAGCATGCTTAGCACCGTTCTGATTGGTGGTTATTATGCTATACAAGGGAATATAACTACTGGCAATATTGCAGAGTTTGTTATTTATATAAACTTATTGATGTTTCCTATTTCTAGTATAGGTATGGTGGCTAGTATGACACAACGTGCCAGTGCTTCCCAAAAAAGAATTGATGAGTTTTTGAAAACTGAACCTAAAATATTTGATGCACCCACAGCCAGATACCATCAAATTACAGGAGATATTGTATTGAAAAATGTTTCTTTCACCTATCAGAATACAGGTATAACAGCCTTGCATGATTTGTCACTGACAATAAACAAAGGACAGAAGGTAGCTATAATAGGTAGTACCGGGTCAGGTAAATCTACAATTGCACACTTAATGTTGCGTATGTATGATGTTAATGCAGGACATATACTTTATAATGATGCTGATATAAGTAGCATACAACTTAATGCACTACGCCAACAAATTGCATATGCTCCTCAAGAAACTTTCTTGTTTTCCGATACTATACTTAATAATATTAAGTTTGGTAAAGATGATGCTACTGATGATGAGGTACATGCTGCCGCAAGAATGGCTGATTTAGATAAAGATATACAAGCAATGCCTAAAGGGTATGAAACTGTAGTTGGGGAGCGTGGTGTAATGTTGAGCGGAGGTCAAAAACAACGTATGGTATTGGCAAGGGCAATACTTAAAAATAGTCCAATACTATTATTAGATGAGTGTCTGTCGGCCGTAGATACACAAACAGAGAAAACAATACTAAATAATTTAAAGGATTTCTTAGAAGATAAAACTACCATCATCATCACGCATCGAATATTTACTACTTGGCAGTTCGATCAAATTATAGTGCTTGATGAAGGTAAAATAGTAGAGCAAGGCACACACGATAGCTTACTACAACTTAATGGCACCTATTCAAGACTATACCAACATCAGATAGCTTAATAATAGCTTCTAATGTTGGTATAGCAGATAATTGTTAGAATAATTTTGAATTAAGTTAGCTATTTATCCAAGCATCTCTATCATCTGGGCTAAATTTCCATGGTGCAAAGTTGTTTTCAATATTGCTCGACATCATGTTCCATTCGCCTGGTGCATTACTTTCTTCAAGAACTAAATTACGCCTAAGTTGCATGATGATTGATAATGGATCTATAGATACCGGACATGCTTCTACGCAAGCTTGGCAAGTAGTACAAGCCCTTAGCTCTTCGGTAGTAATATAGCCATGCAATAATGTTTTACCATCGTCAACAAATTGGCCTCCATTAGCATCTATGTTTTTACCTACTTCCTCCATACGGTCACGTGTGTCCATCATTATCTTTCTTGGAGATAATAGCTTACCTGTTTGGTTAGCCGGACACGAATCAGTACATCTACCGCACTCTGTGCAGCTATAAGCGTCAAGAAGGTTTTTCCAGCTTAAATCTGTAATGTCTTTTGCTCCAAAACGAGGCATTTCAGCCGACTGCTCACCGGTTGGTGCCTTATCCGGCTCCATCATGTACAATACCTCTTTTTGTATGTCTGGCATATTTCTAACCTCACCTTGTGGTGTTAGTTTACCATAATAAGCATTAGGGAATGCTAATACTATATGCAAGTGCTTAGAATATGGTAAGTAGTTTAAGAATGCAAAAACACCAATAATGTGTAACCACCAGCACCCACGCTCAATAGTTACTAAGCTTCCCTCAGACATGCCGGAAAATGCACTTGAAAATAATCCACTGATCCAGAAAGAGCCTGTAGGTGTATAGTGTTCAGGATTTATTTGTTGTAAATTAATGTCAGCAGCATTCATTATTAGAAATATACTCATTAACACTATCTCTGTTATAAGTATTAAGTTAGCATCGCTTTTTGGCCAACCGTTAAGTTCTTTCATATTTAAGCGTTTCAGCTTCAATACGTTTCTGCGAACTAAAAATACAGCACAAGCAGATAAAACTAATACCGCTAATATTTCAAAAAAACCTATCAGTATACCATATACACTACCTAGTACTGGGGCAAACAAGCGGTGTTTGCCTAATATGCCATCAAGCACTATTTCTAGTATCTCTATATTTATTATTATAAAACCAGCATATACAGCTAAGTGTAATAATGCCGGAATTGGGCGCTTAAACATTTTTTTCTGTCCCAGTGCTAGTAAAATCATATTTCGCCAGCGCTGGTCAGTATGGTCATTAATCTCCTCATCCTTGCCCAGGTTAATGTTGCGCATGATTTCTTTTACTTTTTTAGTAAATAAAAAGACAGAAGTTCCGGCAAGCAGTATGAACAGGATCTGTTGAATAATATGCATTATATATGTATTTGGGCTCAAAAATAATTGCTTTTACGCTAATTACATACTGGTCGTGTATTTCTAGGGCTGTTTTGTTTCAATAATATAATGTTAGTGTATGTTTGTTTTAAACACTACACACTTATATTATTCTTTCCTATCAGCTTTATTAAGCAGTATGCGTTTTATTTTATATTACTTTTACCAACTTATTTTTAAGCATGCAGTTGGTTGATAAATATGGTAGAAAGATTGATTATGTTAGGTTGGCCATAACAGATAGGTGCAATCTAAGATGTTTCTATTGTATGCCTGAGCAGGGAATAGATTGGCTGCAACGTAGCGAACTGCTTACCTATGAAGAGATGCTTAGGCTATGTGGTATACTGGCACGCATGGGGGTAACAAAAGTGCGCATAACTGGTGGTGAGCCTTTTGCTAGAAAAGACCTCATGCCATTTTTAGCTAGTTTAGCGGCTATAGATGGTATTGATACACTTACTTTAACTACTAACGGTGTGCTAACCCGTCCTTATGTTTCAGAGTTACATAAACTTGGAATAAAATCTATAAATATCAGCTTAGATACGCTAGATAGGGATAGATTTTTAGCTATAACACGAAGAGATGAGTTGCAACAAGTGTTAGATACCATAAACGAATGTCTTAGAGTAGGCATACACGTTAAAATAAACGCTGTAGTAATGGATGGTAGAAATATAGATGATATTCTCCCATTAGTTCAGCTTGCATCATCTCAGCCTATTGATGTGCGTTTTATAGAAGAAATGCCTTTTAATGGTGGCGAAGCTCATTACGAAAATCTGAAGTGGGATCATCAAGCTATTTTAAACCATATAAAACTCGAGCACCCTAATATAGTAGCCTTACCACCGCAGCCACACGCTACAGCAAGTATATACCAGATACCGGGCTTTAAAGGTAATGTAGGTATTATTGCAGCATATACTCGTTCATTTTGTGGTACCTGTAATAGATTACGTATTACGCCTCAAGGTATTATAAAAACATGTCTATATGAGGGTGGAGGGCTGGATATCAAAGAGTTGATGAGAAGTAATACTAACGACCCCATGCTAATGCAATACATTGCAAATGCCGTTTCAAATAAGGCAAAAGATGGAAGAGTTGCTGAATCTCTATCACAGCAAATGGGCATACATTCTTCAATGGCTACTATTGGGGGCTAAGTCAATTCAGCTACTTTTGTATTATGGCACAGTCTAGCACGTGGGTACAGTTGTTTATAGAGCAGGTAAAGGTATCAAAGCCCATAGAATGGATGGCATCTCTAACTGGTGTAGCAGAGGTGTTATTAGCCCGTAAAAATAGTGTATGGTTATATCCTGCCGGTTTAATAAGTACAGCTTTATACGTTTATATATTATTGCAGTTTGGTCTATATGCCGAAGCTATACTAAGTTTGTACTATTTTATAATGAGTATTTATGGCTGGTATAATTGGTTAAGAAAAAAAGAGGGTGGGGCTACATTGGCCATATCTTACACCACTGCATCCGAGTGGGGAATAACTTCAGGAATAATATTAGGAGCAGGCGTATTATTATTTTACGTTTTAAAAACATACACGCCTTCTACAGTTCCTATTTGGGATGCTTGGGTAGCAGCTACTGGCTGGGCAGGCATGTGGCTGCTGGCTAGGCGCAAAGTAGAAAATTGGTTAGTATTAAATATATCAAATATTTGTGCTATCCCTTTATATATTCATAAAAAATTACCCTTAACAGCCGTGCTTACTCTAATACTATTTATAGTAGCTATCTTTGGATATATAGAATGGAGGAAAATACTATCCAAACAATTAAAGGAGTCATAATAAGGGTAAATATTCTAATATAGATAACGGTTGAGTGTAAAAAAGATAGTTATAATAGGGCCAGAATCTACAGGAAAGAGTACACTAAGTAGTATGCTTTCAGAGGTGTTACATACTGTATGGGTACCAGAATTTGCCAGGGAATATTTAGAAGGGTTGGGTAGAGATTATAACTACAATGATTTAGAAGCAATAGCAAAAGGACAACTAGCACTAGAGAAAAAACGTTATGCTCAGGCTAATAAATACCTGATATGCGATACTGATTTGCAGGTAATAAAGGTTTGGAGTGAACATAAGTACGGCAAATGTGCTGATTACATATTGCAAAATATAGCTGCTACCACCCACGATTTATATTTACTTACCGATATAGATATGCCTTGGGTGTTTGACCCGCTTAGGGAACATCCGGACGAAAATATGAGGCGATATTTTTTTGATATATATAAAGATATTGTAGCTAATTCAGGCACCCCATGGCAGCTGGTTTCCGGTAATGAACAGCAGAGATTAGAGATGGCATTAACAGCTATTAACCAATTGCAATAAATTGTTTGCATCTCTGTTAAAAATGTTAAAGTACAAGCCTATTCAATTTTTAAAATTATTTTTACCACATGTATCCTGATTTTCAATACTTATTTGAGGCATTACTTGGTGTGTCTATGCCACATTGGCTAAGTATTTTTAAAACATTCGGTTTTTTTGTGGCCATAGGATTTTTAGCAGCTGCTAAGGTAACTACCGAAGAGTTGAAAAGAAAAGAGAAATTAGGCTTGCTACATCCGGTACTTAAAAAAACAAAGGTAAAAGTTAAGGTAGACGGTAAGGAAGTAACTGAAGAAAAGGATGTGCTAACTTATCCTCACCAACTAATTACAGAAATTGTATTTGCCGCAGCAATAGGTGGAATAATCGGAGCTAAGTTATTCAATGCATTGGAAACCTGGGACGACTTTATAAAAGACCCTATCAATAGTTTCTTCTCTCGCAGTGGACTTACCTTTTACGGTGGTTTTATAGTTGCTACAATAGTACTTTATTATTATACACGTAAGTATAAAATACCATTTAAGCACATGTGCGATGCCGCAGCGCCTGCTATAATGTTAGCTTATGGTCTCGGACGTCTAGGTTGTCAGTTTTCTGGAGATGGCGATTGGGGTATATATAATACAGCCTATGTTACACAGGCTGATGCTTCTTTACGTGCGGCTACACCTGCTGATGCCGATTATATTCATCAAATGACCTCGGGTACGCCAGGCATATCGTATACAGCTCCAGGATTTTTACCTCGTTGGATTGTCGCCATGAACTATCCTCATAATGTGGGTTATGAGGGTATGCCTATTGCCGGCTGCAGTGGCGAATATTGTAATGTACTGCCAGTTGCAGTATTTCCTACTCCTATATATGAGGCTATAGCTGGTATACTCATATTCTTATTTATGTGGAAGATACGTAAGCAGTTAAAATACCCACTTCATATGTTTGCACTCTACCTCATTTTTGCTGGTGTAGAGCGGTTTATGGTTGAATTGATAAGAGTAAATTATAAGTATAATTGGGGTTTTATACATCCTACTCAAGCTGAAATTATCTCAGTTTTATTGGTGGCATGCGGAGCGGCAATATTAATATTTTACCGCCCCGAGCCTAAAAATGAACCTCAGATAAATGTAGGCTAAATGCTACGTTGTTTTTAATCTAGTATTTGCAGTTTCTTTTTGGTATGCTTGTTATTGTTGGTTTGTATATCGTATATATACAAACTCTGATTCAGCATACTTAAATCTACTGTTTTATTGTTAGTTACTGTTTGTACGCTTATAAGTTTTCCTGTA
This sequence comes from uncultured Flavipsychrobacter sp., assembly GCA_964461535.1. Taxonomy (GTDB): domain Bacteria; phylum Bacteroidota; class Bacteroidia; order Chitinophagales; family Chitinophagaceae; genus Flavipsychrobacter. Next base: position 18,991 of record CAYWUY010000011.1, on the reverse strand, counting down.
ATGTCATAAATACTTATAGTGGCAAATTGGTAGTCGCCAATTAGTTTTGAAACAGAGTTTTTATATACTGGATTGGGTATTATTTGTAAGTCATTATTATTGGTGTTGTTTGATATAATTGCCAATGAAGTATCCTCATATTCAAAGCCTGGTTTCTCGTTGGCATTTACGTAAACCAGTTTGTTCATGTCCCACCATACCGAATCCGTATAATTCATTATAGATACTATCTCGTTTTTCCAAACAATAGCTATAGGTTTCATATTTGCAGCTACTTGTGTTGGGCGTAGTTTGAAATGAAATGTATCCTCAAAAATTGTGTTCGCTGGAATATATCCATTCCTTAAAGTATAGTTGAGTGAGTCGTTACCATTAAAAGTAAGGTTACCCAATCCGTCAAAAGCTAATTCTGGTCCTGTTAGCTGGTGCATATGATAGATAGAACCACCTGCCCCTGCTTGGTAAAAATAAATACTGTCTTGCGCCAATAATATCCCTATTCTATAATCCCCATCTGCATTTTGTAAAAATTTTGTTTTGGTATATACAATCATAGAGTCTGTTCCTATAAGCTGAGTTTCAAATATAGGAGATGCTACAGTTGGTAGACTGTTTACTGAGTCAATATTGTGTAAGGTGTTAGCTAAAAAGAAAGAATCGTTAAGTTGATTATTTACATATATCTGATTGGGGTACATACTAGGCGATGCTATTGAAAATCCCAATGGGTAAGTGTATGCTCTGTTAAGCATTTCACTAGCAAGCATAGTACATAACGATGTAGTTCCGGCACCTCGCTCTTGGATATAGTAAATTAGCGTGCTGTCATATATTTGTTTTAAGGTATCTATCATAGGTTTGGCCCATGTATAACATGGTGAGCAGGTATAAATACCATCTTCTATCAATATAGATCGTTGTGTGGTGGGAAATTTAATAGTTTGCCCGTAAGATAGCTTAGTCAGTAATGCTATCGCTATAGTAGTTAATAGTTTCTTCATGGTGTTATATTATTAGTTATAAAAGACAATTATTATTTAACTAGGGTTGGGCATATTTTTTTCTCATTTACCACTTATCTTTTATTCTAGCATTAATAGTAGCAATGTGTTTATTATAAATATTAGTTGTTACTCTTTAAGCGCTACTATACAAAATTTGTATTTTTATTCAGTAATTATTCATATGCAGTCGAATATATATCCTAGTTACTCTGAAACTATTCCTTTTGGTGTTCTTAGTTATAAAGAGTTTCTTGAAATTACTCAGCAAGCTTTAGATAGTTTAGGCTGGCATACCGTGTCCGTTTTAGATAATGTTTTCATGGCTCACACGCCTAGCTCTGGTGAGCATTTTGGAGAAAGTATTTCTATAACAGTTTTTAGTGATAATGCTCTTTTTGTAAGTAAAAGCACAAATGAGTATTATTTCGATGAAAGCGTAAATGAAAATAATGCTCAATTATTCAAGCAGGCTTTAAAGCAATGTTATCAAGCCAATAAAAGTATGGACCAAAAGTTGAAATGGCTTGATACTAGCAATTTTGGCGCATTAGTTCCGTCTAAGCACTGTTTAATTACTCCTTTACTTATATACGCAAATTGGATTGTTTACCTATTAATGGTTTTCAGTTCAAGTTCTGTTTTCGATTTCAGTACAGATTTACTTCATGCTTGGGGTGGTGCTTTACAGTATGATGTTTTACATGGTTCTGTATGGCAGTGGGTTACATATATGTTTTTGCATGGCGGATTATCGCATATAGTTGCCAATACATTTGCATTATTATACGTGGGGCAGTTTCTTGAGCCAATGTTGGGAAGATCTAGATTTTTATTGGTCTATTTATTAGCTGGTATAGCAGCCGGAATTACTAGTAGCATATATAATCCCTTTTCGGTTGCGGTTGGTGCATCAGGACCTATATTCGGGTTATACGGTACTTTCTTAGCATTACTATCTACTCGTTTAATTACTCGTACTGTTAGGCGCACGCTACTTAGAGTTTTGCTTTTGTTTGTAGTTTATAACTTATTAGGGGGTCTTCAATCTGAAACTATTGATAATGCTGCTCATATAGGTGGAATGCTCGCAGGTATGGTTTTAGGGATATTTATGTTTGTAGATATTGCAAAAGTCCATAAGCTGGTTTATTACCTCTTAATATATTTATTAATGATAAGTATGGTGGCTTTGTATGGCTTTACTACAATACACAATCTTGAAGATAAGTCTACAAAGTGGGCTAGGGCTATGGATAGAATCAGTACACTCGGTGATTTAGCATTAGAACCATTGCAACATGAAAAAGATAATTCAGAAAATACAGACGAATTAGTTGATGAATATATAAATCGTGGTAACTACTACTGGAATGAATGTATTAAAGAGGTAAATACACTATATCCTATCCGTGGCATACCACAATCTAGAGTAGAGGTGTTAGACAAAATGAAGAAATATTATTTTGTTAGGATTAGGAGTTACAATATTAGAGTGAAAATGCTAAAATCTAGTGAGGATGATTATGCAGCTTATGAAAAAAAATATGAGAAATGCATTGAAGAGATTGACTATTTATCTGCTCAGCTTAATGGAGATTTTGATTAGTTATGTTTAATATTTCATACTTTTTATTGTACACAATTTGATTTCTGAATTAGATAAATAGCACTATTTATTATGCGTCTTTGTCTTTTGCTTTTCTTTTACAATATTGATACTTTATAACTAAGCGTACGTACATCAAATGATTTGATAATTTTTAATTTTACAATTGTTTTTAATTTAACGATGAGTACAATAAAGGTAGGCATAGTAGAAGATGAAATGCTAATAGGTATAGGTATTGAAAAGGCTTTGAAAGAGCTTGGATATGCTACTACTGATATAGCTGTCAGCTATACGGAAGCATTAGAGATGATAGAACTTGAAAAGCCCGATATTCTTCTTCTAGATATTATTCTTGCTGGTAGTAACGATGGTATTGATCTTGCATGGAAAATAAAAGAAAATTATAATATTCCATTCATTTTTCTCACTGCAAATTCAGATATGGCTACCGTAGAGCGTGCCAAAAAGTTGTGCCCGCCTGCATATCTGGTTAAGCCTTTAAATAAAGAAGAATTATATACATCAATAGAAATTTGCTTACATAATTTTTCTGTTATTAATCAAAAGAAACCTGAAATTGAAAAGGGTAATTATTATATTAATGATTCTTTATTTATAAAACAAGGTGCAAGTTTTGTAAAAGTTAAGCTTGAAGAAATACTATTTATTGAAAGCGATAAGAAGTATGTATACATACATACCATTGGTAAAAAGCTATTAGTAAGAGAGTCAATGCAGAATTATATAGATACTATTGGGTCTAAAGATATTATGCGTATTCATCGTAGTTATGCTATTAACCTAAATCACATTCAATCTATAAATGCTGATACTCTGCTCGTTGGTTCAAATGAAATTCCAATAGGAAAAGCATATAGAGAAGAATTGCTAAGTATGCTAAGGCTTGGCTAGTAATAATTATTGAATTTACTTGTTATATTATGTATTCAAAATGAATAGAGTGTCGGTTTATATGCTGCTATTAGCAGTGCTTTTAGCCATGTTTGTTAATACTGCCTCTGCAGCATTAAATCGTCAGGAAAAAATTGATTCAATTATAAATGTATTGCCTAAGCTTAAAGAAGATACTAATAAGGTAATACTAATGGATTTTGTGGCGGCTGAACTATCTTATATAGATGCTGCCAAGGGAATGCAGTATTCTCAAATGGAGTTAGCATTAGCTAAAAAGCTAAACTGGAGAAGGGGAATAGGTCTGGCATATGTAGCAATAGGATACAATTATGAGGCTACAGGGGATATTCCTAATTGTGTAAATGCTAATATAGAAGCTATTAAATATTTTGAGGAAACAGGTCTACGTCAGGGAATTGGTGTTGCTTATTCTACAATAGGCAATCTTTATTTGCAGACTAACATTTACGATAAGGCAATTGAAAATTCTTTTAAAGCTATAAAAATATTTGAAGAATTAAAAGATACTGCCAACACAGCAAGGATGCATGCCAACATAGGTGGGGCATATTTAGGACTGAAAAATTACGACAAGTCGCTAAAATATTATCGCGAAGCCCAACGAGAAATGATATGGGTGAAGGATAGTTTTAATTTAGGAATAGTGTATGGTGATATAGGCTCTGTATATTTTGAAACAAGTGATTATAACAAATCATTAGATTATTCAAGAATATCGCTTAGTATATTCAACAGACTAGACGATGAGCCTCAGATAAGTCATGCTTTGGGGCAAATAGGTAAAGCGTATTATAAGTTGAAAGATATAGACGAAGCCTTAGACTATATATATCGCTCCATACTAATTAAAAGAAAGCTAAACATTGAGTATGAATTAGCTGATAATTTAGGGGTATTGGGCACTATTTGTTTAGATTATTATAAAGATAGCGGTGTAGGCTATTCTAATAAAATTATTAAAGAGTTATATGGCTCAAAAAGCTTATTGACAATTGCAGATTCTGCGTTTAATCAGGCACTTAGACTAGAGAAAAAATACGGTAGCCTTGAAAATGCTATGGTTGTATATAAGCAACTTTCAGAGATTAATAAGATTAAAGGAGATTACAAAAAAGCATTCGATTTCTACCAAGAATATACGACCTATAAAGATTCTGTAGATAGAACAAGAAATACTGAGAAAATTGCAAAATTTGAAAATGAAAGAGCTTTACTTATTAAACAAAGACAAATAGAAGAAGATCAGAGAAAGTCAAAAGAACGTCTTTTCTTTATATCTATTACGGTCCTTTTACTTATTATTATAATTATAGTTGTAAGGAACTTTTATAAGCAAAGAACTCTTACAAAACAGAAGGAGGATTTGGCAAATCAAAAAGAACTACTGATACAGGATAAAGATGTACTTATAAAGGAAATACACCATAGGGTAAAAAACAATCTTCAAGTCGTGGTTTCTCTTCTTGATTTACAAACAGGCAATACAAATGATGAAGTTGCCAAACGTGCCATGACAGAAAGTGCTGTTCGTGTAAAGTCTATTTCTTTAATACATAGGTTCTTGTATCAAAATGATAATATAACTTCTATAGAGTTTAATAATTTTATTAAAGAGTTATTTGCTCAGGTTTATATAGTGTTTAAATCTCCTGGTCAGCAAATATCATTAAATGAAAATGTTCCCCTTACTTACTTAGATATTGATACTGCTGTTCCACTTGGACTTATTCTTAACGAGTTACTTGTTAATTCTTTTAAATATGCTTTTTTATCAAAAAATGGGCATATTGATATAACCTTAGAAGCAAATGATGAAGGTTACGTACTGCAATTCTCAGATTCAGGTCCCGGTTTAGGAGGTTCTTTCGATATTAAAATGGCGTCAACAATGGGTATGACTATCATGAGAAATTTGAGTAAACAACTAGGCGGCAAAATATACTATGATAACTATGGAAATAAATTTATTATATCATTTAAAGATGTAATTGGACGTAAGAAAATAAAGTAACCTTAAATGTATCAGTTATATATTACGGTTATTTATACTTGTCACGTTGGACATACTTCGTTCCCAATTTAGGCGTGTTCATGACATTGCTGTCAAATATCGAAATTATCTAAACTATTTTTACAAATTAATCAGGTTCTTTTTAGTATTTATATTGACATACTTATATGTGTTATATGGAAATTTGAATTGAATCTTTTTTGCAATAAAAATTAAATAAAGTGAAAAAAACATTACTTGCTTGCCTCTTGCAATTGACTGCACTTTTTTGTGTTGCGCAGCCTACTATCACATCTGTAAGCCCCAATTTGGCTATACCGGGTGCTTCGGTGGTAATAACTGGCTCCAATTTCAGTGCTACCGCATCAGAGAATATTGTATTCTTTGGGGCTACTGTTGCAACAGTTACATCTTCCTCAGCTACATCACTAACAGTAAGTGTACCATCCGGAGCTACTTACGATGCAGTAAATGTACTTAATACAAGTACGGGGCTTTGGGCTCAGCAAAAGGGTAATTTTTTGCCAACTTTTAATAACACTGGCTATGCTACCAACGTCATGAATTTAAAACCTAAAGTTGATTTTACTGTAGGGACGGGTAGCAATTCTGCAGTAATAGGTGATGTAGATGGAGACGGTAAGTCTGATATAGTAATATCTAGCTATAACACTAACACTATTTATGTATTAAGAAATACATCTACTACAGGAACTATTAGTGCTAGTTCGTTTGCAAGTGCACTTACATTTACTACAGGAACAAATCCATGGGGCCTTAGGTTAGTAGATGTAAATGCCGATGGCAAGCTAGATGTTGTGGTAGCTAACGCATCTAGTGCTACTTTTTCAGTACTCAAAAATACATCTACTTCGGGTAGTATATCTTTTGCTACTAAAGTTGATTTTACAGCTGGAACAAATGCTATAGATATAGCTTTTGCAGATTTTAATAGGGATGGTAAAGTAGATATAGT
>CAYWUY010000011.1:0-12355 GCA_964461535.1 uncultured Flavipsychrobacter sp. | reverse complement strand
TAGATTTCACTACAGGCTCTTATACTAATATGCTTACAGTTGGTGATTATGATGGCGATGGTAAGCCTGATATAGCCGCAACAAGCACCAATTCATATTATGTTTCAGTCTTAAGAAATACGGCCACACCTGGTGTCATCAACTCATCATCATTTGCTACAGCCGTAAACTTTGCGGTTGGGGTTTCTCCTATAGGTATACAAACAGCTGACATGAATGGAGACGGCAAGCCTGATATAGTGTGTGTAAATAGTGGCTCAGCTAGCTTGTCTGTGTTACTAAATACTAATAGTTCGTCGGGTAGTATCTCTGCTACTGATTTTTCATCAAGAACAGATTTTACTACAGGTACGGGGCCAAGAGGGGTAGCAATTGGAGATTTAGATGGAGACTTTAGACCAGATGTGGTTGCTGTGAATTATTCAGCATCAACAATTTCTATATTAAAAAATGCGCCTCAGTCTTTTCCTCCTTCTATTACATCTGTCAGTCCCACATCTGTTATTCCAGGCGGCATAATAACTATAACTGGAAATAACTTCAATACTACTGCTGCCAATAATAAACTATATATAGGTGGTATGAAAGCTTCAATAAGTGCAGCTAGTACTACTTCTTTAACAGCTACTGTACCTTATTCTGCTCAGTACGATAATATATTACTTACAGATAGTACAAGTGGATTAACTGGTTTGTATAGTAACCAATATTCACCAATATACAATACCGCACCGTATATCCCTGGCGTAATATTTTTTAGTCCAAAGTTTGATTTAAGTAGTAGTCAACCTGTAGGTCTTGCCTATGGAGATATAGATGGAGATGGTAAGCCAGACATGGTTGCTGCTGCTAGTGGTAGTAATGCAGTACAGGTTTATAGAAATATATCTACCTCAGGTACTCTTACAAGTTCATCTTTTGCTTCGCCCGTTTCTTTTACTACGGGAAGTGCGCCATATCATTTAAGGTTGGCAGATATGGATGGTGATGGTAAACTAGATATTATAGTCTCTAACTCTGGCGTCAACTATTCAGTTTCTGTTTTCAGAAATACAGCAACTCCAGGCACTATTACTTCTTCTTCATTTGCTTCTGGTATAGAGTATAATGTAGGGACAACTAGCGCTTGCTATGATGTGGCTGTGGCAGATTTTGATGGTGATGGAAAACTCGATTTGGTTGAATCAGTGTTTAGTGGGTCTGTTGTAGTAAGACGAAATACTTCTTATCCTGGAACATTGGTATTTGGTGCTATTAATAGTTTTACAACTGGTTCAGGAGTTAGAAAAATAGCAGTAGGAGATATAGATGGAGATGGTAAAATAGATATCATTACCGCAAATTCAACTGCAAATACTATTTCTATATTAAGAAATACCAGTACTACAGGTAATATTTCATCCTCATCATTTAGTGCAAAAGTTGACTTTACAACAGGAACTACTCCATATAGTGTTAAGGTTGCAGATATAGATGCTGATGGTAAACTAGATATAATTGTGCCTAACTATGGTTCTAATACTGTTTCTATTTTTAAGAATACAGCCACTTCAGGTGTCATCAATACATCTTCATTAGCTGCTAAAGTTGACTTTACTACATCTACACAGCCAGGTGCAGTAGTAATACATGATATAGATGCAGATGGTAAGCCAGATATGTGTGTATCGAACTATGGTACTACATCTGTTTCTATTTTTAAAAACATTACTACCTCTGGTACCATAAACACTAGCTCATTCAATGCTAAATTAGATTTTACAATTGGTGCCGGTTGTTTAGATTTTGCTATAGTAGATGTAGATGGTAACGGACTACCTGATATAATTACATCTAATTATTCATCTTCTACAATATCGGTACTTAAGAATAGCCCGTCATTATTCCCCCCAACTGTAACCTCAGTTACACCCACAATTGGTTCAACAGGAACAAGTGTATCGATAGCTGGAACAAATTTCAATACAGACCCTACTAAAAATAAAGTATACTTTGGTGCTACTAGAGCTAATGTAGTTAGTGCTAGTACTACTACATTAAATGTTACTGTCCCTACAGGTGCTACTTACAGGCAAGTGTCAGTTTTAGATACTAATACTTCTTTACAAGCTCTATCTAAAGAAGTATATCAGCCAGATTATAATAATAGTGCCTACATGCCGGGCGTGTTCAACTATATTACAAAGGTTGATTTTAGTGGTTTGTCAGGTCCTGCATGTGCTGTATATGCTGATATAGATGGTGATGGTAAGCCCGATGCTGTAGTAGTAAATAGCGGGGCTAACTCAGTTTCAATATTTAGAAATACTTCTGCAACAGGTAGTATTACTAGTGGTTCTTTTGCATCAGCTTTATCATATAGTACTTCTACTTTCCCATACTACGCTAAGTGTGCGGATATAGATGGTGATGGAAAACTGGATGTAGTAGTAGCTAACAGGAATGGTGGTTCCATTTCGGTACTACGCAATACATCCACTGTTGGAACTATTTCTATGGCTAGCAGAATGGATTTTGGTGTAGGTACTTCTCCACTAGATATTGCAATAGCTGACTATGATGGTGATGGTAAGCTTGACCTAGCGGTGCCTAATTCTGGATCGGCATCTATATCTGTATTGAAAAATTACTCTAATGTTGGTAGTTTGCAGTTTGCTACACATGTAACTTTTACAACAGGAACAACACCTTTCAGAATATGTGCTGGCGATATGGACAATGATGGTGATGCAGATATAGTGGTTACCAATCAGAGTAGTAACACAGTTTCTGTATTTAAAAATACATTTACTCAAGGTTTTATAAATTCTTCAACATTTGCGGCTAAAGTAGATTTTACAACAGGAACTCTACCTCAGGCTTTAGCAGTAGGTGATATTGATTATGATGGTAAGCCAGATATAGTGGTTGGTAATTACTCAGCTCCATCCTTATCTATTTTAAGAAACACTACTACCACCGGCGATATTTCTACATCGTCTTTTGCGGCTAAGGTAGATTTTACAGCTTCTACCGGCCCTATAGATATTTGTTTGTCTGATGCCGATGGTGATGGTAAAAATGATGTTATTACTGCTAACTATGGTGCCGGAACAGCTTCGATATTTAGAAATACAGCTACTTCAGGTACTATTACTTCCGCATCATTAGCATCTGCATATAATATTACTACAGGTACTTCACCGTTTGGTGTTTCTGCAGGCGATATTGACAATGATGATATTCCCGAAATTATTGTTGCTAATTCTGGCTCAAATACAATATCAGTATTAAAAAATATTCCTATAGTTCAGCCGCCTACAATTTCTTCTTTCACTCCTTCTATAGGTGTGCCTGGTACTAGTGTTGTTATTACAGGTACTAACTTTAATACTACAGCTTCTAATAATAAAGTATACTTTGGAACTACACAAGCTACTGTAACTTCTGCTACAGCTACTTCGCTTACTGTAACATCTCCTGGAGGTGCTAGCTTTAACAATATATCTGTATTAGATAGTGTTAAGGGTCTTGCTGCAACTACTGCCGGCTCATTTCAGCCAGACTATGACAACACTGGCTTTATACCATCAACTATTAATCTTAGTCCCAAAGTTGATTTTACGGTAGGTTCAAGTCCAATTGGTAATTTGTTAGTTGACTTAGATAGAGATGGTAAGGTAGATTTGGTAGTTGCTAATAGTGGCTCTACTACAATATCTGTATTTAGAAATACTTCTGCTACTGGTACAATAACGAGTGGCTCTTTTACATTAGTAACAACATACGGAACTAATGCCAATCCATATAACCTTCAAGCTGCCGATATTGATGGTGATGGTAAACAAGATGTAGTAGTAGCGCATTCTGGTAGTTCTTCAGTGTCCGTATTTAGAAATACGTCAACTGTAGGTGCTGTTTCACTTGCTGCAAAAGTAGATTTTACTATCGGCGCTGCTTCCAGGGGCTGTGCAATTAATGATTTAGATGGAGACGGTAAGTTAGATATAGTAGCTGTTTTATACTCTTCCAATGCCGTAGGAGTATTGAAGAATATTTCTACTCCAGGTACATTCTCTTTTAATTCATCTGTTACATTTTCTACTGCTACAAGCCCTATGGATGTACTAGTTACAGATGTAGATGGTGATGGTAAAAATGATATTGTTACTAGCAATTCAGGAAGTTCTAGTATTTCAGTATTGAGAAATATCACCTATACAGGTATGATAAATTCTTCTTCGTTTGCTACTAAAGTAGATTTTACTGTTGGATTAGCGCCTTACGGAATATGTGCGGCAGATATAGATTATGATGGTAAGTATGATATTCTTGTGTGCAACTATAATTCTGCTACGTTATCAATATTAAGAAATACCGCTACATCCGGTAGCATTACTACTTCATCATTAGCGGCTAAAGTTGATTTTGCAGTAGGGTCTAATCCTCAAGAAGTTATTGTGTCTGATGTAGATGGAGACTCAAAGCTAGATGTTGTTACTACTAATAGGGGCTCTAATACATTCTCAATAATGAGAAATACTGCAACCTCTGGTGTAATAAATACCTCATCATTAGCTCGAAGAGTTAGTTACTTTACAGCTACAGCTCCTATTGGTATATCTGCCGCTGATATTGATGGAGATACATACCCTGATTTTGTAGTGTGTAACAATACATCTAGTAGCATATCTGTATACAAAAATTCTCCACAAGTATATCCTTTAACAATTAGTTCCGTTAGCCCTACGGTTGCAGATGCAGGTACAAATATTACTATAACTGGTACTAATTTTAATACTACACCTGCTAATAATATAGTTTATTTCGGGGCTGTAAGAGGCTCTGTTACTGCTGCTTCTTCTACTTCACTTTCTGTTATGGCTCCGGCTGGGGCGGTATATGCACCAATTACGGTTACCGATAGTGTCACTAGTTTATCCGCATCCTCTTACGCTACTTATCAGCCTGATTATAATAACACAACATTTTTACCAGATGCCATTAATTTATCGCCCAAATTTGACTTTTCCGGACTTACTAGTCCAAGAGGTATAGTTCTGTCAGATATTGATGGAGATGGAAGAAATGATGCAATTGTGGCAAATGCATCTACAATTGTAATATACAGAAATAGATTTGGTTTAGGTGGTATGTTTGCATCTGGTGTTTCATTTTCAGTCGGAACTAATCCTTGGTATTTTAGAGTCGCTGATATAGATGGTGACGGAAAACCTGATATCATTGTACCTAATAGTGGTAGCAATAATATTTCTATTCTCAGAAATACATCTACTTCGGGTACTATATCAATGGCCACAAAGGTGGATTATAATATAGGTGTTGTTCCTATTGATCTCGCATTAGACGATTTGGATATGGATGGTAAACTTGATGTTGTTGCTACTAATTCTACAAGTAATACAATATCGGTGCTTAAAAACAACTCAATAGTTGGTAGTGTTTCGTTGATGGAGGGCGTTGCTTTTACTACCGGTAATTCTCCGCAAAGAATTGTTATTGCAGATTATGATGGCGATGGTAAAAAAGATATAGCTGTTGCCAATTATGGTGCTGCCACAGTATCTGTATTTAGGAATACTACAACCCGAGGTATAATTGATGCATTTTCATTTGCTAGTAAAGTCGATTTTAGTGTAAGTACTAATCCATTTTGTGTTGTATCTGCTGATATTGATTATGATGGTAAACAAGAAATAGTAGTTGCAAATTATGGTGCAAATACATTGTCTATATTGCGTAATACTGCTACTCCTGGCAGTATTACAGCGTCTTCGTTTGCTGCTAAAGTAGATTTTCCTACAGCAACGAATCCAATTGATTTGGCTATTTCTGATATTGATGGTGATGGCAAGGTTGATCTGTCTGTTGCTAACTTTAATGCCTCTAGTGTTTCAGTATATAAGAATATTGCCAATGCAGGAACAATTACAACTGCTTCTTTAACTTCAAGATATGATTACGTTGCTGGATCAGGTCCAGATGGTATTGCTTCAGCGGATGTCAATGGTGATGCTATCCCAGATATAGTTGTTGTTAATTATACATCTAATACATTGTCATTATTCTTGAATTCGCCTTTAGGACCTCGTCCAATTATTACATCTATTTCTCCCTCCACTGCTAATCCTGGGTCTCCTGTAGTGATTTCTGGAAGTAATTTTAATACTAATGCCTTAAGCAATAAGGTGTTTTTCGGTGCTGCTAAAGCTGATGTTCTTTCAGCTACTTCAACATCTTTAACTGTTACTTCTCCGTTAGGAGCTACTTTTGATGCTGTTTCAGTGTTGGATAGTACAACAAATAAAGCAGCATCAGCTCACTACCCATTTTTGCCAAAATTTGATAATACTTCATATGTAAATGATATATTTAATTTGTTGCCTAAGATTGATTTTACAAGTGGTACTAGTCCCTTAGGTGTAGCGTTTGGCGATATAGATGGAGATGGAAAAATTGATTTAGCTGTAGCTAATACAGGTTCGGCATCAATAACTGTATTTAGAAATATATCATCTACTGGTATTATCGCCGCAAGTTCTTTCAGTTCTGGTGTTAATTTTACAACTGGAAGTGGCCCCTATTCTTTGAAAATTGCAGATGTAACTTGTGATGGAAAGCTAGATATAGTTGCAGTTAACTATAATTCAAATACAGTTTCTATATTTAGGAATAATGCAGCTAGTGGAATTATTGATGCAACTTCTTTGGCAGCTAAAGTTGATTTTACTACAGGCACCAATCCTTTTGATGTTGCAATTGCTGATTTAGATGCTGATGGTAAATTCGATATTGTAACTTCTAATTATAACTCGAATAATATTTCAGTTTTTAAAAATAATACAACCACTGGTGCTCCATCTTTTTTGCCCGCCGTTAACTTTAGTGTTGGTACAAATCCATGTGTAGTTGAAATAGCGGACATAAACGGGGATAGAAAACCGGAAATAATAACTACGAATTTTGGATCCGCTAATTTATCAGTATTGCAAAATTCTGCAGCAGCTAACTCTATTAGTACATCCACTTTTTCTACAGCAGTTAATTTTACAACAGGTACGAATCCATTTTATGTTGATGCAGGTGATATAAATGGTGATGGTAAACTAGATTTAGTAGTTTCTAATACCGGTTCAGCAAATATTTCTGTGTTTAGAAATATAGATACTTCAGGGCCAATAAATATTTATTCATTTTCTCCAAAAGTTGATTTCACAACAGGTGTTAACCCTAGAGGAGTTGCATTGGCAGATATGAACGGTGATGGCAAACCTGATATAATTGTTGCAAATAGTGGTTCTAATTCAGTATCAATATTTAGAAATACTGTTACTGGCCTTAGTATTACATCCACATCGTTAAGTACTAAAACCGATTTTGTTACTGGTTCCGTTCCATACTATGTTGCGGCGGGTGATATAGACGGTGATGGAAAAGGGGACGTAGCAGTAACGAACTTTTCTTCTAATTCAGTGTCAATATTTAGAAATAAACCTCTAAATTCTGCGCCAATAATTACCAACATAAGCCCTGCTGTGGCAGAACCTGGAAACACAGTAACCATTACGGGTAGTAATTTTAATCCGGTAGCTTCTTTTAATAAGGTATTCTTCGGGGCTACTAAGGCCATAGTTACTGCAGCCACTACCGGCACTTTAACGGTTACAGCTCCATATGGTGCATTATACGGACCATTAACAATACAAGATAGTAGTACTTCTATGTCTGGTATGTCGTTAATTGGTTTTCAACCCGATTATAATAATTCTCCCTATGTTCCAGGTATATTTAATTTCGACTATAAAGTTGATTACACAGCCGGTAGTGGTCCTAAAGGATGTATGATAGGTGATCTTGATGGTGATGGTAAGGCTGACATGGTTGTAATTAATGGTAGTTCTAATACTATATCTAGTTATCGTAACACTTCTACTACAGGTATATTTTCATCAAGCTCATTTGCAGCCGCAGTATCAAATGCTACAGGAACAGCTCCGGGTTATGGTAAGCTAGCAGATATTGATGGCGATGGTAAATTAGATGTTTTAGTGGTTAACTATAATTCTAGTACTTTATCTATTTTCTTGAATACTACTGTTGGTTCCACTATATCATTTGCTACCAAAGTTGACTATAGTACAGGCTCGACTCCTAATGATGTAGCAGTAGCCGATTTTGATAATGATGGTATTCCTGATATTGTTTGTACCAACGGTTCTTCAGCATCAATTTCTGTTTTTAAAAATCTATCTCAGCCTGGCATGCTAAGTTTAGCTGCCAAGGTAGATTTTACTACAGGCACTACACCTGCACAGGTAGATGTTGCAGATATGGATGGAGATAGTAAATTAGATATTGTAGTAACAAATAATGCAAGCAACTCGGTTTCAGTATTCAGAAACACAAGTACTACAGGTTTTATAAATACTACGTCTTTTGCAGCCAAAGTAGATTTTACTGCGGGAACAACTCCAATTGGTATGGCAATAGGTGATATAGATTATGACGGTAAGCCTGATGTTATAGTTGCAAACTTTAACTCAGCAAGCATATCAGTTTTTAAAAATACAGCAAGCTCTGGTTCTTTTACTACCAGTTCATTGGCTACTAAGGTTGATTTCACTACAGCTGCAAATCCAATTGATGTTGCAATGTCTGATTTGGATGGCGATGGTAAGGTGGATATAGGAATTGCCAATTCTGGTTCTAATGTTATATCCCTTTTTAGAAATACATCTACTGCTGGTGTTATAAATACAAGCACGCTAGCGGCAAAAGTTGATTTTATAATTGGCTCAGGTCCTCAAGGTATTGCATGTGGTGATATGAACAATGATGGTATAACTGATATAATAGCTACTTATGGTACTAATATATCTGTTATGAGGAATAATCCACTGAAATACGCACCGGTAATATCAAGTGTCAGTCCAGCTATATCAGACACAGGAGCTACAATAACTATAAGCGGTAACTACTTCTCTGCTTCAGATAAAGTATTATTTGGTTCGGTAAAAGCTAATATTACAGGTGTTACTAGTTCTTCATTAACTGTTACAGCACCTGTTGCAGCATTATATGCACCTATAACTGTACTTGATACAACGCTTGGTTTATCGGGTGTTTCTCCTAAAAATTATCAGCCGGACTATAACAATAGCAATTATAGATCTAGTTTGATAAATTTTGATATGAGAGTTGATTTTGGCGGATTGACTACACCTAGAGGATTGTTGTTAGGTGATTTAGATGGAGATGGGAAATCTGATGCTGTAGCATTAAATAACGGGTCTAGTACTATATCTGTTTATAGAAATGTATCTACTGCTGGCTCATTTTCATCAACTTCACTATCTCCATCATTAACTTACTCAGTTGCTACTGCTCCATATGCTGGTACATTGGTTGATATTGATAATGATGGTAAATTAGATGTGGTTGTTGCTAATGGATCATCTAATTCTATTTCTGTCCTTAGGAATACATCTACTTTGGGGTCTGTTTCATTGGCAGCAAAAGTTGATTTTACTTCAGCTACCTTGCCAAGAATTGTTGCTAGCGGTGATTTAGATGGTGATGGTAAATCCGATTTAGTATGTGTTAATAGGAGTTCAAATTCCGTCTCTGTATTTAAAAATTATTCTTATGATGGAAATGTTTTGTTTGGATCTAAAATTGACTTTACAGTTGGAACAAATCCAGAAAGAGTAGTGGTAGCTGATATAGATGGAGACGGAAAGTTAGATATAATTGTTACTAATTATGGTTCTTCTACAATATCTATTCTGAGAAATACCACTACTCTAGCTAATATTAATTCAGGAGCATTTTCTGCAAAAGTTGATTTTAATCTTCCAGGAAATCCAATGTGTCTAGCTGTTGGAGATATTGATTATGATGATAAGCCAGATATTATAGTTACTAATTCTTCCTCTACTGTTTCTGTCTTTAAGAACATCTCGACATTAGGTTCTATAACTACAGGTTCATTGGCTGGAAGAGTTGATTTTATTTCATTTGGTTTTCCTACTGATGTTAAATTAGGTGATATAGATGGTGATGGTAAAGTCGATGTATTAGTGAGTAACTCAAGTGGTAATACTTTTTCTGTGTTGAGAAATAATGGTGTTGCTGGAGTTGTGAATTCAAGTACATTTGCTTCAACTCAATATTTTAGTACTAGCACAACAACTCCAGGAGGAATTGTGCTAGGTGATATTGATAACGATGGTATTCCAGATGTTGGACTGGTAAATGCCGGGTCTAATACGCTTTCTTTTTTTAGAAATAGCCCACTAAAATATGCACCTGTAATATCTAGTATTAGTCCAGCTATATCT
Organism: uncultured Flavipsychrobacter sp.; assembly: GCA_964461535.1. Taxonomy (GTDB): domain Bacteria; phylum Bacteroidota; class Bacteroidia; order Chitinophagales; family Chitinophagaceae; genus Flavipsychrobacter. The sequence goes on along the minus strand of CAYWUY010000011.1, from coordinate 2,015 downwards.
GATACCGGTGCTATAATAACTATAAGTGGTAGTAATTTTTCTGTATCAGATAAAGTTGTGTTTGGTTCGGTAAAGGCAAATGTCATAGGTGTTACTAGTTCTTCATTAACTGTTACAGCACCTGTTGCAGCATTATATGCACCTATAACAGTACTTGATACAACGCTTGGTTTATCGGGTGTTTCTGCTAATAAGTATCAGCCAGACTATAATAATAGTAGCTATATAGCTAATGCAATAAATCTATCTACTAAAGTGGATTTTGCGGGTACTAGCGGTACAAGTGGTGTAATGCTCGGAGATATAGACGGTGATGGTAAGTCAGATATTGTGGCTTTAAACAGAAGTGCAGCAACTATATGCATATATAGGAATACATCTACTACAGGTACAATATCAAGTAGCACACTGGCTGCGGCTCAAATATTTACAGTAGGAAATGCTCCATATTTCGGTAAGATTGCTGATATTGATGGTGATGGTAAATTGGACGTAATTGTTGCAAATAACTCAAGTAATAAACTTTCTGTTTTAAGAAATACTTCATCTATTGGTACTATATCTTTTGCTGCTAAAGTAGATTTCACTACTGGTACAAATCCTAGAGATATTGCTGTTGCTGACTTTGATGCAGATGGTAAGTTAGACTTAGCAGTTGCGAATTCAGGTAGTAATACAATGTCTATATTTAGAAATTATTCAACCGTTGGTAATGTTTTATTTGATACAAAAGTTGATTTTACAACTGGTACTGCGCCAAATAGAGTCGTTGCAGCAGATGTAGATGGAGATGGTAAGACTGATATTGTGGTTACTAACTTTAATAGTAATACTATATCTGTATTCAGAAATACTTATACTGGTGGCTCTATTTCATCTAGTTCGTTCTCTGCTAAAGTAGATTTTACTACTGGTACAAATCCGCATGGTATAGTTTTGGGAGATGTAGACTATGATGGTAAAACTGATGTTGTAATAACAAATCAAGGATCAAATACAGTATCTGTTTTTAGGAATACTGCTACTTCGGGAGCAATATCTACTGCTTCTTTAGCAACAAAAGTTGATTTTGCAGTAGGTACTGCTCCTATGGATGTTACATTGTCTGATATTGATGGTGATAGTAAAGTTGATATTATATCGTCTAACTATACTACTAGTAATATATCTATACTAAGGAATACTTCATCGTCCGGGTCTATTACTACAGGTTCATTTGCTTCTAAGGTTGATTTTGTAGCTGGTACAAATCCTATAGGTATTGCAGTGGGAGATATTGATTATGATGGGATTTGTGATGTTGTGACAGTTAACGCCACCTCAAATAATGTATCTATACTTCGTAATAATCCGCCTAAATTGGCACCAACAATTACGGCTGTAAGTCCTAATAAGGCAAAGCCCGGTAATGATATTACAATTACAGGTACAGGCTTCAATCTTACTCCTTCGCAAAATGAGGTGTATTTTGGAGGTGTTAAGGCATATGTCACAGCTGCTTCGGCTACTTCTTTGTCAGTTACGGCACCAGTTGGTGCTACTTTTGAGAGCGTATCTATGGTAGATAGCATTACAGGTTTGGGTGCTTCTGCTCAATACCCATATATGCCTTTGTTTGATACCGTTGGTATAATACCTGGTATTATAAATACTGCTCCAAAAGTTGATTTTACAGTTACTTCTCCCAATAATGGGATATTGGCTGATATTGATGGAGATGGAAAGCTAGATATTATTGCTGCTAGCGGTACATCCTCTATAGTTGTTTTGAGAAATACTACGTCTACTGTTGGAGTAGTTAATACTAGCTCCTATTCTAGTCCGGTTACTTTTACTACTGGCACCACACCTACTTATATCAAAGCTGCTGATATAGATGGGGACGGAAAACTAGATGTAGTGGTAGGTAATTCTGGTAGTGGTACTATTTCTGTATTTAGAAACACTGCTACTTCAGGTGTTATTAATTCATCTTCCCTAGCTACAAAAGTTGATTATACTGTTGGTACTGGTAC
>CAYWUY010000010.1:0-56614 GCA_964461535.1 uncultured Flavipsychrobacter sp. | reverse complement strand
GTAGGTAGCTGCCATATTCTTTTAAAAGTCCTGACTAATCATCAGGACTTTTTTTTATGCTCATTTTTATGTATTGAATATTATATGATGTGTGGTGCGTGTCCGTTATTTTCTGTATCTTTCTAGAATTATATTGACTACCCATGAAATTTTATATTGAAACTGATCGTTTGATATTACGTGATTTATTAAGTACAGATGCAGAAGGTTTGTTTCAGCTTGATAGTAATGCGCTAGTACACAAATACCTAGGAAATATGCCAATTACTCAATTAGCTCAAGCTGAGGCTGTAATAGCTATGGTTAGGCAGCAGTATGAAGATAATGGCATAGGTAGATGGGCTGCATTAGAAAAGGGAAGTGGTAATTTTATAGGGTGGTGTGGCCTTAAATGGGTAACTAGCCCTGATAATAACCATAATAATTTTTATGATGTAGGTTATCGCCTAATGCCGGAATACTGGGGTAGGGGCTATGCCACTGAAGCCACCAAGGCTGCATTACAGTATGCTTTTGACGTATTGCACTTAGATATAGTTACCGCATCTCACCACATAGAGAATATGGCTTCTAGAAAAGTACTTGAAAAATGTGGGCTAAAGTATAAGAATGATTATATCAGTACTTTTCATGACTTACCTTGCAGCTGGCTAGAAATTACCAGAGAGGAGTGGGAGAAGCAGCCTTTTATCATATAAATTGTATTACTTTATTTCTTCAATTTTCTGAGAATAAAAGTATCTGTTATCATTATTAGGGTCTTTCTCTATTTGTGTTTCAGTAAAATCTATACTAGAAATGGTACAAGATTCGTAGTTCAGGTTGTAATGAGTAGTTTTATTATACGAATTTTCAATCTTTGATATTATATCAGCTATTCTATTTTTTTCTTTCGCTTGCAGTTTTAAGTTTAAGTTGCTTTTCTTTTCTATTAATGCAAATAAAGTACCCTTGTATTTTTCTTTAAAATAATCACTTTCATAACCATAAATTACATCAATACTACAAGATTTTCTAGCTCTACTAATTTTAGTAAAGAATATCATTTCATTTAATAGTAGGTCTATCTTCTCGAAATTTGCTAAGTCCGTACGCTTTAGTATTCTAGCAGTATCATATATATTATAGTTATAGCCCATTAAATAGTGAAATCTTCTAATAGTTTTACTACAAGCGCTATCTATATTTCTTATGGTTTTGTATTCTTCTTTTATAAGTATTGGAAATCTATTATTTAAATTGAAATTACTGTGAGGTAGGCTTGCTAAATAATCATCGCAGTATTTTCCTATACGGTCTCTAATTTCTTCCCAGTTTTTAATTTTCTTAAATTTTCCGGTTTCAGAAGTGATATATATTATTTTCTCTTCTCTTATTTCGTCAATGTTTGTTTGAAATTCATTATCAGTTATTTTTTCTTTAGGAAGTTCAACTTCTTTTTCACGCTCCCATTTTATTGTATAGGTGCTGTCGGTTTTATCTAGTACGGAAAAAGTTACGTTATACGAGCGGTAGGCTGTATATAATAGTTTGTTACTATCTGTATAACTTATTGTTTGCTCAACATAATATTTTTTTGTAAAACCTTTTTCCCAATGAGGATTGATACTAATTATAGAGTCATTTTGTGCGAATGAATAATTGTGAGCTGTAGTTAGTACAATTACTAGCGACAATAGTATAATGCGCTGAAGAGTTAGTTTCATAGTATTTAGTTTAATGTGCAATAATTACTTTAATTGCTTGCAAAAATAATATATGCCACCTTCAAAAGAAAGTGGCATAACAGATATAATGATGTATAATTCTTTGAAGAAATTAGGTTTAATGCTGATGTTTTAGATTGCAAAGCCTAATGTTTAGTAGGTGGCCTATAATCATAGCAGTTGAGCCGGCATAACCTACATAATGCATCCAATGAAACTGCTCCTCGAAAATAATAGATACAGAAAACACTGCAAATGATACCCACAATAATGCTTTAATAGCCAGGAGGTGAGTATGTTTAGTACTCTTAACTATAGCTAATAAAGCTAAACCAATAAATAGTATTTGGAACATAACATCGTTAACTAACGATGAGGTAAGTGACAATAAAAGTGGTGTAGCCATACAGTGCACCAGGCAAGCTGAAGCACCTACTATACCTAAGTAGTCGCCCCAAGATTTACGTGTTTTTATGGCTGTATTTTGCTCCAATTTTATATTTATTATTGGTATGTATTTTACTAATGGAGAACAAAAATAAGATTTTTTATCTAAAATGCAACATTGTTGCGTTTTATTTTTTGGCTATACTTTTTTAGCAACTAATAGCGGTATTGCAGCGGTGTAGTGCCTAACTTTATATAACACTGAACAAGCTGTATTCATCTACATGTTAACTAAAAACACTAAATACTTTATTACTGATGTAGATATACATAAGGATAGCATTTATTGCTGGCACGATGTAATGGGTGAATATAATATAGAACCTCATATACATGAAAAAGGACAGTTTTTATATACTGAGGGTGGGGTTGTGCATGTGGTAACAGATGAGAAAACCTATTTGTTGCCAGCACGCCACTATATGTGGATAGCTTCTGGTTGTCGTCATGCGCTATATCCTGATAACGAAAAAGTTATTATGCGAAATCTGTATTTTCCGCAAGAAGCAGGTGAACTAGATTTTTATAATCGTACTGCTATCTACCCGGTTTCAGATTTGTTACTGCAAATGATAAGATACTGTAAGCAGTGGGCGGGTGATATTTTCTCTACCGATGTTACTTCATACAGATTTGCTTTGGCTCTAAAGGCTATTTTGCCTAGTCAGGCAGGTAGTCCTTTACCATTATCTCTACCCTTTGTAAATGATAAACGATTGAAAGAAGTGATTGACTACATGCAAAAGCATCTATCAGAGCCATTAACATTTGCAGATATAGCTGCTAAATTTGGCTTTAGTGAGCGTAGTTTATCTAGATTATTCTTCAGCGAGTTGGGTATGACTTATAGCCAATACCATACACTACAAAAAATGATGCAGGCATTGAAACTGCTATTAGAAGATGGGCTGACAATAAGCGAAGTAGCTATGGAGGTAGGCTATTTAAGTGTGCCTACCTTTAGCACTACTTTTTATAAATTATTAGGTGTTCGCCCTACAGAATATGTCAAGTTTAAGGGTGTTTTGGGTACTACTTAACTACTAAAACTATACCCCAAACTGTGTTAAGTGATGATCTAGGTGCTTATAAAACATAGTATTCCACTCTGTTTTAGTAAGCTTACCAAAAGAATGCGATTCTTTACCCTCGAAGTGAGCAGCCCCAAGTTGTTGGGTTTTATTTATATAAGCTATTAGTCTTTCTTTTTCATGGTTGAAGTTTTTATCGCCCTGTATTACGAAAGCCGGTGCAGTTGGCCCATTTTTCTTGTATGGCTTATTGCCCACAACCATGGGTTTTACAAATAGCTTTAAAAAGAATTTACCCAATGCGCCTGGCTTTGGGTGTTTATCTTCATACACCATTTCATAGGTTATACATAGGTGAGCCAGCATTTGTCCGGCATTCATTTTACCCCATTCAGGCATGCTGTCGGGTTGTAGTTTATTTATGCGATCCGTAATTTCAGTTACTACACTTGGTGTAAATACATTTTTTATAACCATTTGTATTTTTGCGTTTTGGGTAAATGTAGTAGTATTTTTAATTCCTTAAAGCTCTAATTATTTAATCATATTTAGCCTGCTACAATAATAGTAGGGAAGTGTAGTACAGGAAAGTTAACCGAATTGGCAATGAAGCACCTTTTATGAGCAAGGTCATGCAATTCTTTAGCTAGTTCACTTTTGCTTCCATCAGTTATAGTAACCACTGGATTAAGCCTAGCTTCCTCAAATTTTCCGGGATGGGTATTCATTACAGCACTAGCATTATCTACGTAGTCTACTACCACAATGCCATTATCTGCGCAAAGGTGAAAGTACCACAACATATGGCAGGTAGCTAGGGAGGTTAGTAGCATATCTTCAGGGTTATATTTTGTAATATCTCCTCTAAAAGGTGCATCGGCCGAGCCAAGCAAGTCTGGCTTATGCGGTATTTGAATTAAATGATCTCTGCTATACGAACTGTATGTGGCAGTACCAGATCCAAGATTTCCTGTCCAGGTAACTTTAGTAGAATAATTATGCGTTTGCGACATTAGTATCAGTTTGGTTTATTTCTTTTTTTGAAAACATCATGCCTAGCATCATAGCCAGTGCATTTATAATAATTACTTGTATTACTAATCCTTTACTTATTAGTGGTATTTGTTGTTCTGGTAGTATGGATAAAAATAATAGAATTGTTATCAATCCTCTTGGAGCCAAGAATAATAGTGGACTTATTTTAAGCTTGAACACCCAAAGGCTTAGTGCTCTTATAATGTAAACAGATACACTAATTCCCAAAGCCACTAATAATGTTTCAGTATTTATCAGTTCATTTAAATCTATTAGATAACCAAATAATAAGAAAAAGGAAGCACGGGTTAAAAAGGCTATCTCAGTTACTAGCTCACCAAATTTGTGAACAGTATTTTGCAGCTCGTCAGGTTCTAGCTTATTGAAAATGGCAATGTGTTTTAGCTTTTTAATATTGCCTAAAAATAGACCTAGTAAAAGAATAAATATTAAGCCCGGAAGGTGATATATTTTACATAGGGCATATATTAAAATGGTAATTAGAATAATGGGTATAAACTTTACATGGTGCTTAATGTATTTTAGTAAGAATGCTAAGCCTAAAGTAGCTACTAAAGAGATGATAAGCATTATTGCTAACTCTATGCCAAACTTACCAAATGTACTTATGTTTATTACACTATTAAGTGCTACGAAGTTGAAGAGAACTACACCAAATATATCTGAAAGACTACTTTCGTATACTACAAATTCATTATCGGCCTTACTAAGATTTTTGGCTGTTGGTATGGCAATGGCGCTGCTTATAACAGCCAATGGGGTTAGACTAATAAAGTTAAGTTTATAGTCAGGCGCACCCATCCATTGTAAAGCTAAGCTACCCAAAAATGTAAATAGTAGCATGGGGAGTAATGCCATCAGGCTAGCTTTACCTATTAATGCTTTCTTATTACTAGATATTTCTAGTTCCAGTGCACCTTCCAGCACAATAAGTATAAGACCTACTGTGCCCATAACCGGTAGTATGGGGTTAAGGTTGGGCATGTGTATGTCAAAAAAACTAGTACTCTCTTGTACTAGTAGCCCCATAGCTAGCAAAAGTATTACTGACGGTATTTTGGTTTTTCCTGCAGTAATATCAAATAGGTATGCTATAAGTAATAGGCAACAAATAGATATGATAATTGTAGTTGTACTCATGGTATTTTAAATATACACCATAAGCCACAAAAAGTAGGTATACTATAAGTTAAGATAAACTTAAGCCAATGGAAAGTAGTAAACTAATATTGCTCTTTATTATTGGGAAAATCTCTGTCTTTTACGTCTTTTATATACTGTTTAGTAGCATTTGTTATCTCGCTATATAAATCTAGGTATCTTCTTAAAAATCTAGGAGAGAAGTTTTTGGTGATACCCAACATATCATGCATTACCAGTACTTGACCATCTACATCGGCACCGGCACCTATTCCTATGAGAGGTACTTTTACAGTATCAGACACACGTTTACTTAAGGTTGCAGGTATTTTTTCCAGTACTATAGAAAAGCAACCGGCATCTTGAATAAGCTCAGCATTTTTTAAGAGTTGCTCTGCTTCGGCTTCTTCTTTAGCGCGAACTGTATAAGTACCAAATTTATATATAGACTGTGGTGTAAGGCCAAGATGCCCCATAACCGGTACCCCTGCACTTACTATTCTTTTTATAGAATCTAGTACTTCTTCACCACCTTCTAGCTTTATACCATGTGCTCCTGACTCTTTCATAATACGTATTGCAGAGTTTAGAGCTTCTTTACTATTTCCCTGATATGAGCCAAATGGTAGATCTACAATAACTAAGCATCTCTTACACGCCCTTACTACACTTTGTGCGTGGTATATCATTTGGTCTAGTGTAATGGGTAGGGTAGTTTCATGTCCTGCCATTACATTAGAGGCTGAGTCTCCTACCAATAATACATCTATTCCGGCCTCATCAAATATTCTGGCCATAGAAAAATCGTAAGCAGTCAGCATACTGATTTTCTCGCCATTTTCCTTCATAGATTGTAGTGTATGGGTAGTAACTCTTCTTATTTCGCCGTGAATAGACATGAGTAAGGATATTTTAGTTAATGTAGAGAATGGAATGTATTAGTGTATAAATATTTCTGATGCCATAATAAGTGCTTCATTAAAGGCGTCTCTGTTTAGGCTAAGTGGTATATTTCTGTCTGCACACCAGCCTACAATATTTTCAGTAGCCATATTGCCTATCAATTCATCTTTTGCCATAGGGCAGCCGCCTATACCTTTTAGTGCACTATCAAATCTTAGGCAGCCATTATCAAAGGCGCTGTCCATTTTTTCTTTCCAGGTAGTAGGAGTACTATGAAAGTGGGCTCCAATAGTAATATCTTTAAATTCGGGGATAAGGTGGCTATAAATGTATGCTATGTTATTAGGTTCTGATGCGCCTATAGTATCTGCCATGGCTATGGTTTTTACACCTAAAGCCGCAATTTTACCTACCCAGTCTATGGCTATGGCTGCATTATATTCATCTCCGTAAGGATTACCGAATCCCATGGATATATATATAACTAGTTCTTTATTATGCTTTACGCATAGTTGTTGTATTTCTTCTACTTGTGCCAACGACTGTGCAATAGTTTTATTGGTATTGCGCATTTGGAAAGTTTCAGAAATAGAAAAAGGAAAGCCTAGGTATTTAATCTCGTCATACTGTACTGCTTCTTCGGCTCCACGAGTATTAGCAATAATAGCTAATAATTTGGTGTTAGTTCCCGATAAGTCGAGTTGAGGAATTACCTCTTTAGTATCTGCTAGTTGTGGTATTGCTTTTGCCGAAACGAATGAGCCGAAGTCTAATACATCAAATCCTACTTTTAAAAGTGTATTTAGATATTTTACTTTGTCGGCCGTAGGAATAAAATGTTTCCATCCTTGCATGGCGTCTCTAGGACATTCAACCAAAGTGATTTTTGGAGCCATTGTTGATTAGTATAAGGATGTAAAGGTAAGTAGGAAAACCGTAAAACAATATCGACTATACCAATTTAGAGATTTTAATAACTAATGTTGTATAAACAAATAAGAGCCGAAAATCGGCTCTTATTTGTAATAAAATACTTTGCTTATTTGATACTTAGCACTCCGTTGTCTAGTACTATATCTTTAGGATAGTCTAGGTAGCTCCATTTGTTCTGTACTACACCATCTTTTAATAACATTAAACCAGGATTAGTGCGCATGGCCGTTTTACATACTACGCCATCTATTAAGAAGAACTGTACATCTTTCATGTTCCAAACTTCTTTATAGGTTTTGCATTGGTCAGGTGTTGCAGAAATACAAACATAAAATCTAACATGCATGGCGTTAGCTTTATCTATTATATTGTGCAGTTTATCCATGTCTTTAAGGTCAGCTTTTTCAGGCTCTCTTATAAACCATAGGAAAGTGTAGCCCTCTGCTTTTAATACACGCTCAGTACTATCAGCACCTTTAAGCGTAGTAAGCGCAAAGTCTTTAGGTATTTCCGGTTGCCCTTTACCTTCTTTTACTAATTTGGTAATAGATGTATCGAACTTCCAAGCCTTATCTTCCCATATTTTCTTATCCATATACTCTTGTGTGGTAAATTCTTTTTTAATACCATTTTTAGAGTAGGTAAGTATAGTTTCGTATTCATCAGGCACTGCATCTGGTGCAGGTTGCATTTTCTCCCACAGATTATTACCCACTTTGTATGGCAAACAATCATGTATAGGTAGGTGGTGTAGGGTATACCATTGTCCGGCAACAGCTATAACAAAAGCTCCGCCTACTATACCCATATTCGTACCATCTTTATCAAAAATTGGGAATACTCTATACCTAAAAATCCATAAGAATAGGGCAATTGCAGTAAGCACTACATCTTTATAAAAAGTAACATCATTTGCCAGTTTGAAGCAGTTTCCAAAACATCCACATTCATGAATTTTACCAGATTTCCATGCATACCAGGTTAGGAAGGTGAAAAATGCATTAAGCAATAGCATAAGCACTGACCAAAATCTAAAAGCATTACCAACTATAATAGCTACACCCGCTGTAATTTCGAATGTAATCATAGATACAGAAAAGAAAAAACTATGTTTTTGAAGAAATTCAAGATGTAATACATCAAAGAATTCATTCATTTTATAGGTAAGACCAAGCGGGTCATTTGCTTTTACTACTCCGGAGAAAATAAATAAACCTCCTAAAACTATTCTCAGTAGCCAAATCAGATATTTCATTCTATAGTGTTTTTGCGTTAGGCGAAGTTGATAATATGCGTTAGTTAAAATGCAGTTTAAAGTGAAAAGGTTGTTGTTATTTACGTTTTATCTGCTCTCTTCGATTTTTATAAGAGCAAAAACAGCATAATTAATTATGTCAATAAAGTTAGCATCTATTCCTTCAGAAACAATAGTTTGTCCATTATTAGATAATATTTGCTTAATTCTTAATAGTTTAACTAGTATTAAATCGGCAAAAGATTGTTGCGACATATCTCTCCACGCTTCTCCATAGTCATGATTTTTCTGGTGCATTAAGTCTTCCACCACTTTTGCTTTTTTCTCATACCATAATGCAGCCTCGTTAGGGGCTAATTCTATAGGATGGGAATCGTTTAGTGATAATTGTATAAGTGCTATTATACCATAGTTAACAATACCTATAAATTCGCTTTCAATGCTATCAGCTATTTTTTGTATTCCTTTTTCTTGTATTTGTCTAATACGCCAAGCTTTTATATATATCTGGTCAACTATGGATATAGGACGCAATATACGCCATGATGTTCCATAATCTGTAGCTTTTTTTATATATAAGTCTTTGCATTGTGCTATTACCTGTTGGTACTGGCTTGTAGTATCCGGCATATATTTATTATAGTGCTATTCTATTTTATGAGCTAGCCAATTTGTTGGTATAGGCTATATTTACATGGTCAAACTTACAATGATTATTGTTAAAATAATAAGTAGGTCATTAAATATTACCTATTTGTGTGTTCTTTTAGCTAATTATTAGTAAAGTCTATAGCCTATAGTAGTTACTTATTATTTTATGCAGTTAAGTAGTCCTCAGTATATATGCAGTAAAGGTCGTCTGTTAGATTTATCTAGACCCATAGTAATGGGTATACTAAATGCAACCCCTAATAGTTTTTACAATAAGGGTAAAGACAGCGATTTGCAGGGTATACTCAACAATGCAGCTCAAATGATAGCTGATGGGGCAACCATATTAGATGTGGGAGGTGCTAGTAGCAAGCCCGGTGAGCCTATAATAAATGCAGAGATTGAATGCCAACGTATATTGCCCGTTATTGATGCTATAAAACAAAAACATCCGGATGTCTGGTTGTCTGTAGACACATATCATGCGACTACAGCTGCAAAGGCTATTAATGCAGGTGCAGATATAGTTAATGACATTAGCTCGGGAGATATTGATAATGATATGATAGCCACTGTGGCTAGCCTGGGTGTACCTTATGTAGCCATGCACATGCAGGGAATACCCGAAAATATGCAAAAGCAGCCTACTTATAACGACGTACTTCAAGAAGTTTTACAGTATTTAAAAAATAAAATTCAGATATGTGAGCAAGCCGGAATAAAAGATATTATAATAGATCCCGGGTTTGGGTTTGGCAAAACCATTGCTCATAATTTTACACTGTTGCAATATATGAGTGCATTTTCAATTTTAGATAAGCCAATTCTTGCAGGACTATCAAGAAAATCGCTGATATGTAGAACATTAAACATAAAGCCAGAGGAGGCGCTTAATGGAACTACTGCACTTAATATTGTTGCTCTTCAGCAAGGTGCAGCTATTCTGCGTGTACATGATGTGAAAGAGGCTCAACAAGTAGTACAACTATTCAATCAATTCAATTATTAAAATGACGAGTCAAGACCAGCTGTTGTCTTTATATGATAGCTATATAGCCCAATATCCTGATGAGGTGGGGCGTATAGCTATATTTTATGATTTTATAAATAAGTATACTGGCTCAGAACTATATGATAGAAAGAACTTTGAGGCACATATAACTACGAGTGCTTTTATAATTGATAAACTAGGCAAACATATGCTGATGTTAGAACATAAAACCCTTAAAAGGTGGTTGCAACCTGGCGGGCACTATGAATTAACCGACGCTGATTTGTTGGCATCTTCGTTAAGGGAGGCAGTTGAGGAGACGGGGATACCTACTGATGAATTGCTTTATTTACCTATACTTGCTGATACTATTGTACCATTTGATATAGATCCGCACCATATACCTGAAAATACTAAAAAGCAAGAGCCTAGCCATTTTCACTTAGATGTGAGGTATGTATTTAGATATACAGGTATCGGAAGTTTTGATTACAATGCAGATGAGTCTACCGGAATGAAATGGGTATCTTTTGATGAATTAGAAAAGGATGCGACTTTTGGAAACGTTATAACTAAAATAAAAGGTTTACTAAACAATTAATGTGCAGATATGATAATAGATAGCTTAGAAAATGCAGATAAATATGTGATGTTACACCCAGGATTTAAAAAAGGAATAGATTTTTTAAGATCCAATGCTGTACATGATTTGCCTTTGGGTAAGCATGAAATAGAAGGTAGTAGATTGTTTGCCATAATTCAAGAGTATGACACTTTAGACATAGCTACTGAAAAGATGGAAGCTCATAGGAAGTATATAGATATACAATATGTTGTAGAAGGGTGTGAACATGTTGGGCACGATATTTTAACTAATCAGCCTATGCATATGGAGTATAGCGAGAAAGAAGATTATCTTTTAGTGGCATCAGAGCCTGCCTTTTTTACTAAGTTTGATGCAGGTATGTTTATGATTTTCTTTCCTACAGACTTGCATGCACCATGCCTAAACCCAGGTAGGGTAGAAAGAGTAAAAAAAGTAGTAGTAAAAGTGGCTGTTGATTATTAAGCTATTCTGATATGGCAAGTGTTACATCTTGCTCTGTTTGAGAAGATATAGTATAAGGCATGCCACCGTGCACATTTTCTTTTACTGAAGTGTCATATGCAGTGCCATATATATAATAGTCGCCATTAGATAATTGTGAAAAATTGCCTTTAACTGTACCATTTAGTATGGTACATGCAACTGAATCGTCATACTGATTACCTGCAGGGGCATCTGGGCTGTTGTATTTTATATACACTTTAGCATTAGTAAGGTTTCTTGCAACTCCATGGTGTTGTGGATATATGACTAAAGTTGCATTTTTTTCTCTAGGTTTTTTTCTACATCCTAGCGCTATTATGCATAAAACTATTAGCCCAATAGACTGCTTCATATGACATTTGTTTAGCGATTATGAAGTTAAAGTATTCTATCTAAAGAATGTGTTAGGATTATTATAAAGCCGGAGTTATTGAGCTCCGGCTTTACATATTATATTAGCATTTTACTATTCATGTCCTACCTCTATTACTTCAAACATATCAGCATAGTTGTCTGCTATTTTTTTAGCATCAGCTCCTGGCATATGTATAATATTAGTAGTTGCGAAACTGATAGTATTCGGGGTTTTAAAGAGTTGTAATACATCGGCTGTAATATGTACGTGTGTTGTATCGTTTTTGTTTACCACCAATGTATTAGGTAAGCTAAGGGTAACAGTTTTTAGCACATTATACTGTCCGGAAAACCCACCTGTATGCAATTGCACATCTTTAGTAGCATTGCCCGACTGTGGTGAGGTTCCTTCAAACTTCATCATTATATAGCCTGAAGTCCAGCTCCAAAACATACCGTTGGCAGGGTCTAATGCACCCACTTGGTCGCCTGATACGTTTCGAGTACTATCTACTCCTATTGTAAGCGTTATAGAGTTATAACTACCGGCAGGTACAGAGCTAATGTCTATTAGCCTAGTGCTAGCATCACTTGTTTTTAATAAATGATAGCTCTCACTTTCCTTAAATGAAGAATCAGTTCCATTAAAGGTAATATTGCTGATGTAATAGTCGAACTTAGTTACTAAAAAAGAATCTCCGTTTTCATTTTTATAATATTGATTGTTAAGGTTTAACGCACTATTTCCAGCCATGCTGAAAAATTCTAAATGCACAACACCTTTACCGGCATCAGTGGTAGTACTAGTATTCTCTTTTTTCTTACAACCTATAGCTACTGTAGAAATTAATGCGACAGCTATTATATTTTTTATATTAAAATTCATTGTTGTTACTTTTTTGATGTTAATTGTTTTGAGTAAATAAATAATGATAATGTTTGTGTTATAAAGGCGCTAGCTGCTAGTAGCATAAGTACGGGAATAACCACTTTAGCAGGTGCAGCTTTTAGCGAACAGCATATTACAGCTAATAATATTCCTGTAAACACATATAGCAGTTGTTGATCTATTTTTTTCATGAGTTATTTTTTTGCATATTTTTCAGGACGAGCATCAAATGCTTTTTTACATTGATCGCTACAAAAATGGATAGTGTCTTTTTGATAAATGGTTATGGCTGTCCAAGTAGAGTCCATTTCCATTTCGCATACAGGATCCATTTTACTTAAGTCTATTTCTTTATGCTCAGTTTTTTTCTCCATTGGTATGGCTATTTCACCGCTTGTGTCGGGCATGTTGTTACATGACGCAGTGAGTAGTATAATGGGTATTATATAAATTACTTTTTTCATTTTGTTTAATTAAGGAATGTATTTAAAATAGCTAGTACTGGTAGATATATTGCCGTTATGGTCTATGGTTGCAATAATATTTAGTTGATACACAGTAGTATCTGTAGTAGTTGCCTGCCAGGTATCATATATACTGTAGTTGTCGTTATGAATATGGGCAGCATAATCATGTACTACCATATTCTTCGCAGTATCTACAATCTTAATTTCATACCCGTGCATTTCTGTAGGATATGTTATTGTACCAGTTACTAGCAGTGTATCTCCACTTTTTATTAATGCACCATCTTTAGGGCTACTTAGTGTTACCACAACTTTTGCAGGATCTACCAAAGTATTAGATTTTTTTTGGCAGGCTGATATACCCATTGCCAGCACCAAACCCAATATGGGAATGATATATTTAGTTCTAAACATTTTATAGAATTATAGTAAAAAAAATATACCGGCCTCCATCTTAGGTCGGTTGTCTATTCTGCCATTACCTAAGTAAGATATTATAGGCTGATTATACACTACTTTGCCACCCCAGCGGTTGAAGTAAGTTTGTATGCCAATAGAATTATATAGCACATGCCCCCCGCTATTTTCATTAAGCCACTTTTTATTGTAGTTGTCGTAGTCGTGCAAAGTATATTCATACCTTAAGCCTAGTTGAGGTAGTACAGTCCATTTGCCTTTTTCTATATTTCTAAAAATTAGCAAGCTAGATGTTAGTTTATTGCCATATTTATAGCTATCCTTACCTACTGTGGTAAACATATAAGAAACATCAGTGTTGAGCCCCCATTTGTTATACCACATAGAGTAGTTAGTATTGACAATAAAATCTATGGTTCCTGTTCCTGCCTGTATATTGGGTAGGCCTGCTTTGTCTAGTTCTGTAGTACCGGTATATTTTCCGGTTGGTAGTTTTATACCTCCACCCAGCATAAGATTATGCTGCCACTTACCTGAAAAGTTTGATTGCTTTACTACAGTCCAATTCCCCAGTATAGATGCATCTCCTATGCCGCTGATATTGAAACTACGACCACCATCATTACCAGTTTTTACATGGTAAGGGATAAAAGCAAATAGCTGTATAGATTTATTAATGCTATATCTACCCCAAACTTGGGTAGTATTAATCCATTCATAAGATGCTTTTTGGTTGGCGTTATTCCATACACTGAAGCCGGTATATGCATACTGCAGTCCAATCAAATGCTTATAATGAATGGGTAGAATGCCTAAATATTGACTACTAGTAGCACAGCCACACATATCGCATGCTATGGCCTTTATGCCTACACTAATGGTCAATAATGACAAAACCAATAGTTTTTTCATTATACGACAATAAAATAGTTAATACCACACCACACATAATAAGCTTGCATTTTTGCAAGAATGTAGAATGTGAAGTGTATTAAAGAAAATAGAAGGGTATTAACAATTGCCGGGTGGATGGAATATATTGTCTAAAGGAGAATAAGATAGAATAGCCTCATTTGAAGCTTTTAAATAAGCTATGTATTCTGTTGCTATAAATGGTATGGTGGCTAATGGAGTAGGTGCTATAAAAATCATACTCTCACCTAATTCCCATTTAGTAGGTATAGATTTATTTTCTTTAGTTGGGGGCTCATCAGCTTTATTTAGCTGCTTACTTAGATAACATTTACCGCAACAGTCCATTTCAGGCTTGTCTTTATTAACGCAGTATTGTTCAGTGATGTATTCTTTATTCAGCTCATAATAAACCACTATGCCCACCTTAACAAACAATTGATAAGATAAACTAAGCATTAGCAATATGGCTAGAAGAGCTTTATTCACAACGCAAAAGTAAATCTAGGATAATCATTAATCAAAATAAAAGGGTAAATCTTTGAAATAATGATGAATGTCATTTGTATTAGCTAGAACTGTAGGTAGATAGGCATAACAGCTTCTTCTGATTTAAAGTGCGAATAGCCTATTAAAAACACAATATAAATGAGAATGTACAAGATTACAGGAGCCTTCTGGAATTTTACAAGTAATTTTTCGTTGAAGTTATCTGGTATTAAATGTAACAGATAGCCTATTAACATGAGGTAAATAACCATGTGATAATTGGCAAAAAAATCTCCCCATACATTAAACGAGAAGTTATACCATATTTGATGCAGCATTTGTGCTGCTATTTGGAAGTCAGAAGCTTTAAAGAAAATCCAACAAAAGCAAACAAATAAGAAAGTAAGTAGTTGGGTAAAAATATTATAGAGTACATTCTTTTCTGTATTCCATCCTATTTTTTGAATGATTTCCATCCATATTTTATGTATAGCTAAGGCTATGCCGTGCAGCGCCCCCCATAAAATAAAATTCCAGCTAGCACCATGCCAAAAGCCACCTAAAAGCATAGTGATGAACAGATTGATGTAGGTGTTTATTTTCCCTTTTCTATTACCCCCTAGCCAAAAGATGTATAAGTAGTCTTTCAACCAACTAGATAAAGATATGTGCCACCTGCGCCAAAATTCGGTAATAGATTTGCTTTGGTAGGGCGACATAAAATTAGGTGGGATGGTAATACCCAACCATCTTGCTATACCAATAGCCACATCGCTATAGCCGCTGAAGTCGCAATATATTACTATAGCATAGGCAAAAACTGCAATAACACACTCTAGTCCTGTATGTAAAGAAGGGTTATCAAATACATAGTTTACCAGATTGAGTGTTAAATAGTCTGATATAATTAGTTTTTTTACTAAACCGGATACTATTAGATAAAAACCCTTAGAAAAGTCAAATCGGCTAACTTCATATGGTTTGTGCAGTTGTGGTATAAAGTCTTTAGCCCTTACTATTGGTCCCATCATCAGTTTGGGGAAGAAGGACAGGAACAGCATATAGTTGATAAACTTTTTTTCAGGGGCAAACTCACCTTTATAGACATCTATTGTATAGCTTAGATTTTCAAAAGTGTAAAAAGAAATACCGACCGGTAATAAAATGTTTAAAGGGTTAATTTTTGTAGCAAAAAACTGATTGCTGAACTCTATAAAGAAATTTGTGTACTTGAAGTAGAATAACATACCTAGATTAACAAGTACACTAAGTGCCAATAACCACTTTTTGCTACTTACCTTTTTTCTGGAGTATATAGCATTTGATATAATATAGTCTACAATAGCCGAAAGTAATACCAAACCTACAAACCAACCGCTGGCTTTGTAAAAGAAATAAAGTGAAAAAACACTAACAATGTAACTCCTAGCAGTATTCTTATTTCTGAATAAATAATATAAAGTAATAAATAGGGTAAAGAATAAAACAAAAAAGCCATTATTGAATAAAAGTGGATTTTTTGCATCATATAAAAATTGATGCAGCAAAGCTTCCTTATCAATATATAGGCCTAGGTTCATTTATTTCTTTAGTTATTTATTTAAGTTTCTAACGGCAAATGCTCTTAATGGATAGGTGTTATTTTGTTTTAATGATTTTGTAATTACTCCATTATAGAGGTTGACACTTATAGCTTTTTCAGCATTTTCTGATGAACTAGTCCAAATCCACGCCGTATTGCCAATATTGGTAAATAGTGGGCAAATAGCAGCCTTATAAGTTTTACCATCTTTTGCGAAACCTTCACCGGCTTGCCACCCTTTATGGTAAAGTGTTTGGGCTTCGCTGCTAGTGGGTAGTCTCCATCCTCCGCCAGAAGTGGTGCTGTTTTTTGCCCATTTAACAGCATCATCCCAATTGTAATGTTTGTTTTCGCCCATTAGCCATTCTAGGTGGTTAACAGAATCGATTATCGTTCCTACTGGTGTAGATATGTAGCTCCCTGAACTTCTATTAGTATTTTCATATTTGTAATAATCTCTTATAAAAGCATCTGCAAAAATATTACCCAATATTTCTGCTCCTTTATGGTTGGGGTGTATATAGTCTTTGTTGGCTAATAATGGGGTAGAGTCAGCCCATTTTACTATGGTTCCTCTTCCGCCCATGCTGGTATACATATTGAAAAAAGCAGTGTTGTTAACATAAGCCATCTTGGCCTGCATTTTTAGTAGGTTATCTATTCCAACGGCTGTTTTCCAGCCATCTTCATACTTAAATGCTCTATCGCTTGTGCTTATAATTAGCATTTCAGCATTTGGTAGATGTTCTTTTACTCGCTTAACTACCGGGATTATATTTTTTTCAAACCAGGAGTAATCTGCATCATTGGGCTTGAACATTAGGTTAGCACCATATTCTAATATAATTAAGTCGTACTGAGCCTCTTTTTGTATACTTTCAAGCAAACTAATATCTAAGTTTTTTAACTCTATTCCTGTTATACCTCTAAAAGATAAGTTATCTATAATAATGCCGGTGTTTGTTTCTAGACTGATACCGTAAACTGGAAGGGTGGAGGTATTAACAGAAACCTCTATACTCCTAGAATTACTTTTTTCAAGTAGAATTTTATTGAATTTATTCGGAGCGTTGTAGGTAGTTGAAAGTCCGTTGACAGCAATATTAAACTGTGCCAATGGTCCGCAGAACAAGTATTTGTATAACTGTGTGCTATCTGTACCTGTATTATCTTTCAATTTTATACTGCCATTATCAGTATTAAAAACATGACCTGAAATATAAATGGCCTCAGTGAGTGGTTTAGTTTTAAAGTTTTGTTCTTTCCACTCTCCGGTCCACTTATGGGTTACAGTGGTTCTGTAGGGTGCACTTAAAGATGTAGCTGTTACAAAACCTACACCACTACCACCAAAAAAAGCTTGAAGTCTTTTTCTAACAGTTTGGGTTAGTAAATCGCCTTCAATCATACTGTCGCCCAACCATGCAATTCTAACCTTACCTTTTTTGTAATGTTTAATAGTAGATAGCTTTTGCATGAGGGCTGGAAGACCAGGCATACTTGTGTCTACATTGAAAGATGTTATTATTCCAGGGTGGTTGTATAATGAAATATCTCTTGCGTTACTACCTACTGTAGTGTCGTATTGCTGAAGCTCATTACTTAAATCTTCATCTTCTTTATTATCAGAGGAACTGTTCTTCCCATCTGTTTTTATAATATCAGATAATAGATTGATATTCTCTAAACCAAACCTATACTGAGGAAACTTAATGGAGATTATAGAATAGCCTAAAAGTAAAAGCGTAGTTACAATAATAAATGTAACTACGCTTTTATTATAATTCATAAATGAGTAATGTGTAAAGGATAATTAGAATTAGAAAAATACTATAACTGATTACTATGAATAGTATTTAAAATTCTTTTTTCCCATACTTTAGGTTGCTCAGAATAACCTGCACGACTTAAAGCTTTAACCCATTCTTTTGTATCATGATTATCTTTCAACTTAGAATAAAATTCTTTTCTTGAAATCAGCTTACAGAAATCAGCGAATGATTCATTAGCATCAGTATATTGTTTGTAGCGAGTTTTATATCCTGTTGTTTTGGCAAGATTATTTTTACCTACAATACCGAAGTGATTGTTTAGCTTTTTTACATTCTTACCTTGACCACCAGAAGACTCAACCATAGCTACAGCTAAGATAACTGAAGATGGTATTCCGTATTGATTGGATAAATCTTCAGCTATTTTTTTGTGCTTATGTATATAGGATAAATTTTGCGCATTGGCAGTAAGCATAGCTACTGCCATAAGGCCTAGCACTAATACTTTACGTTTTAAAATCCAATTAACTACTTTCATATCCAATTATTGGTTAAATAATCTGCGCAAATTTACGCAATATATCAGAGGGTTAGCACAATAGGTTGTTAAAATCTTTAATAACTTATACACACCCCTTTGTTAAAAAAAGGGAGTTATTGTGAATAACCCCCTTTTTAAAATCATTGAAATTATTATTTGTTAATCGATAGTTATTTTGTCATTTAGGTCACTATCAACAAGAATACGGCCGCAATGCTCACACACGATAATTTTTTTATGTTGTCTAATTTCAGACTGGCGTTGTGGAGGGATTACGTTAAAGCAACCGCCACAAGAATCACGATGAATAGGAACTACAGAAAGACCGTTGCGATAGCTACCGCGTATACGCTCATATGCAGAAAGTAGGCGAGGATCAACTTTAGCCTTTGCTGCTTCAGATTTTTCAGCTAATACTTTTTCTTCTTTTTCAGTATCAACAGTAATTTTCTCAAGTTCAGCACGCTTAGCTTTTAAAGACTCTTCTACATCTTTAATTTTTTCTTCAGTTTTCAAGCGAGCATTAGAACGATCTCTTAAATCGAATGTTGCATCTTTTATGTGCTTTTCATTCAATCTTACCTCAAGCTCTTGCATCTCCATTTCTTTGTTGATGGCTTCAAACTCGCGGCTATTTTTTACGTTATCTTGTTGTTTCTCGTATTTCTTAATTAATGCTTGCGCTTCTTTTTTAGCTTCAGTTTTAGCATCAATGAAATCATTTATGTTTTTGATTTCAGCATCTATATTATCAATACGTGTTTGCAGTCCGGCAATTTCATCCTCTAGGTCTTTTACCTCCATTGGCAATTCACCTTTCAAAGTTTGTATTTCATCGATTTTCGAGTCGATCTTCTGTAAAGAAAGTACCGCAATCAGTTTTTCCTCTACTGAAAAGTCTTTTGTTTGCGCCATATCAGCAAAAATATTTTACGGGATTAGTTAATACGTTAGATAAAAGAACTGCGAAATTAGGAAAATTTTTCTTTAAAACATGGGCAAATATTTCTGGTGTGAATTGCTCGCTCTCATAATGACCAATATCTGCTATTACAATTTTGTTTTCTGCATCAAAAAACTGATGGTATTTAAAGTCAGCAGTAACAAAAATATCAGCTTTAGCTGCTATGGCATTTTTAAAAAGAAAACTACCTGAACCACCACAAACTGCTACTTTAGTTACAGGCTTTCCTATTAGCTGAGTATGCCTTATACAAGGTACTTTCATGTTTTGTTGTATAACTTTCATAAAGTCATTTTCGCTCATCGGGTTAGGCAGATATCCTATTAAGCCGGCTCCAATTTCTTGATTGTCGTTATGTAGAGCCACAATTTCATAGGCTACTTCTTCATACGGATGCGCCTGAAACAGAGCGTTTAGGATACTACTTTTTAAGTGTGCTGGTACTAGAACCTCAATTTTTGATTCCGCCTCATGATGTCTGGCGCCACCCGCAACACCTAAAACTGGATTTGCTGCTGTGTTGGCTTTAAAGGTACCTTCACCGCTAGTACTGTAGCTACATTCACTGTAGTTGCCTATTTGTCCGGCACCAGCTGCCCATAGTGCTGAAAGTACATCTGCTGCATTTGCTACAGGAGCGTATGTATATAGTTTATACAAATTGCTACTGCTAGGTGCTAGTATAGATGTATTGATAAGCCCAAGTTTCTCAGCAATTTTTTGGTTTACCCCATTACGCATATTGTCCAAGTTAGTATGCGCAGCATAAATAGTTATGTTGTTCTGTATAGCTTTAATAATTACTCGCTCTACATAATTCTTGCCTGTTATTTTCTTTAAGCCCGAAAAAATAAGTGGATGATGAGCTATAATTAGATTGCAGTTGTTTTTTATTGCTTCTTCTATAACTGCTTCTGTTACATCAAGTGTTAATAGTGCCCCTGAAGCTTCTTTATAAATATCTCCAACTTGTACCCCGCAATTATCATAGCTTTCTTGATAGCTTATTGGGGCTATTTCTTCAATAGCATTTATTATTTCTTGTATTAACATTGTATGGTATATTTATATATGTTAGGTGCCATAAAAATACATCATAACACATAAGCATAGCGTGATGATAATAATTATATATGGGAATAGTTTTTCAAAGCGGGCATTATCTTCTTTTTGCTTTTCGAAACCAATGACATCATTTAGTAATTGAGGGTAGGGTTGAGCTATTATTTTTAGCCTTTCAATTATAGGCTGTAAATAACTAAAATGTAATTGTTGGCAAGAAAGCAGACATTCATTAACTACTGCCGAGTTTATTGGTTCATTATTATACTCTTGTAGGATTCCTATATGAGCATCTTCTAATATTAGCAACAGATACTCTTGCAGTGCTTTATAACTTATTCTATGTAAATCCATCTCTTGCAGGCTAGTATTCAACTCTTTACAACGAGCGAGTAGCCATTCGGGGGTAACAATAACTTCTTTTTTGTTACTGATGCCCGAAAGCCAGCGTTCATTATCGTAAAATGCCCTAGAATCATCGTCTGAAAGAACACTGTAAGCCTCATGTATTTCTAGAAATCTAGCCTCTGCAAATTTGTTATCCGGATTTTTATCCGGATGAAACTGTTTTGCTAAATCACGATAGGCCTTCTTTATATCTCCAATTTTTGCTTTTGGAGATACACCAAGCGTCCTGTAATGATCCTTAATAGCCACTTTGCAATTAGTAGAACTGGGTTAAGTATGGGTATCTTTCTTCGTATAAGTCTTTTACTTTTTGCAATATGGTATTTCTAAGCCCATCTATATTCATTTTTGCTGTTGCAGATATAAATATGGAGTGGTTGTTAGTAAGATGTTGCCATCTTTCATTTAATTGTCTCAAAAGGTCAGTTTTTACTTCTTCATCTAGCCACTCGTCAAAAGTCTGTTTCTCATACAAGTCCATTTTATTAAAAATGGTTAGCATGGGCTTATCAAATGCTTTAATTTCTTGTAGTGTTTTATGCACCACACCCATTTGATCTTCATAGTTAGGATGAGAAATGTCTACCACGTGTAGCAAGCAATCAGCTTCGCGCACCTCATCAAGTGTACTTTTAAAGCTTTCTACTAGATGGTGAGGTAGCTTTCTTATAAATCCCACTGTATCGCTTAATAAAAATGGGGTTTGTTCATATACTACTTTACGGGTAGTAGTATCTAAGGTGGCAAATAGTTTATTTTCTGCAAATACCTCAGCTTTGCTTAGCACATTCATTATTGTACTTTTGCCCACGTTAGTATACCCTACAAGAGCAACTCTTATATAGGTACCCCTTTCTTTTCTTTGGGTGCTGGCCTGCTTGTCTATTTCGGTTAGGCGCTTTCTTAATAAAGCTATTTTATCTTTTACTATACGTCTATCCGTTTCTATTTCAGTTTCACCCGGCCCTCTACTACCAATACCACCACCTTGTCTTTCCAGGTGTTTCCACATACCCTTAAGCCTAGGCAGTATATATTGGTATTGAGCTAATTCTACTTGTACTTTAGCTTGTGCTGTTTTAGCTCTTGACGCAAAAATGTCTAAAATAAGGTCGCTACGGTCTATTACCGTTACATTTTTACCTAATGCATCTTGAATATTTCCGATTTGTGCACCGGTAAGTTCGTCATCAAATATTACCAGTTTTACACCTTTAACGGTAACATATGTTTTTATCTCTTCTAGTTTTCCTTTACCTACAAAAGTTTTACTATCAGGACGGGGTAGTTTTTGAATAAAAGTTTTTATGGTTTGAGCTCCGGCGGTTTCGGCCAAAAAAGCCAATTCATCCAAATACTCTTTCACCATCGGTTCAGTTTGCTCTTTATATACAAGGCCTACCAATACCGCTTTACCTTCATCTTTTATTATCGTATTTTTTTCTAGCACTCTATTTATAGTATATTTTAATTATGGCAAAATAATATTATTTGACACAATTACATTAATCTTTCTTGTTCTCTCAACCAACGTTCAGGAATATCGTTACTTCTTGCAGTAATATAATCGTTATATGAGCATGGTATTAAGTTGTTATTGGGCATTCTCATCCACCATCTGTTAGTACGCTTACTTTTAAGGAAAGTGGTGTCGTTATCAGTAAAGCTAACCATAAACTGGAAGAACTCTTCAGTATTTTCAAGACTAGCCTCTGCTTTTCGCACTAATATACCATCTATGAAATACCATACCATTTGAGATATTAGTTTGGCTGTCATTTCATTTTGATCATGTTCAGGGTAGTATCCATATATTCCTAAAGAGGATAGTTTATGACTCATGCCGGCATATCTTGTAAGTGAGCATGCGTCTTCACCTGTTAATCCGTTAGGCGAACCATTGATATTAGAAACAGCATCGCTGTATCTAACAGCAGATAAATCGAAACTAAAGAAGTCGCTACCTCTTAATACGGGCTCCATCTCTTCGATGTTCTCTTTTAATATACCTAGGCGGAAAAAATCGAATCTCAATTTGTCTAATGTTTCTAGCATCCTAGGCTGGTTGTAATAGCTTTGGAAAGCCATATGGCTATAATGTGCTATGTAATTAGGCGTATCGGTAAGCATATTCATCAAGAAACCGCTAGGGCTAATGCCCTCTGTTTCTTCTAAATCAATAAGCATATCTGCAACAGCAGCTACCGACATTTGTTCTTTTTTACGAAATACATCATATTGAGCCATTGTTAAGTCATGGCTTCCACCCAGCACTAGCGCAATTTTTCCTGCGGATTCAATTTCTCTAAGCACCATTAATAAAGCGGCCCTGGTATCTTCAATAGTAGCTCCCTGTAATACGTTACCCGCATCTGCAATTTTTATATCGCCATGCCAATAGAATAGTTGGTATAGATGTTTTCTTACAAGGTCTGGTGTATTTATATATGTAGTTTCGTTACTATTATTGGTGTAAGCGCCGCAACCTACTAATACCACATCAATATCATCCCAGTCAGCATATTGATGCAATTGGGCGATATTGCTGCCTAATTGTAATTCTGAGTAATTATTTTCCTCGCTAAGTAAAGTAGTTGGCTCTAAAAACGCTAAAATATCTTGCATATTCAGTATTGGTGTAATGAATTTTGGAACAAATGTAGTAAGGCTTAACGGTACTTCTGTTATTATTGACTAATAGTGGATAATTATTGTTAAAAATAGTTAGACCTAAAGAACTTTTGTGAGGTAAAGCTATTCCTTTTTTATATTTTTGAACGAAGCCCATATGGATAGAGGTGTGTATAGACCGGTTGTAAAATGGGAGTACAACTACATAGTAGTGTTTATAATTAATATTTTGCATGTATGTCGGCAAATAAAAAAGCTAAACCATCATATTTTAATGCCATACTGGGTGTGGCGTTAGTACTTTTTTTACTTGGAATCCTTGGGTGGATTTTAATAAACGGACGTGCATTGTCCAGAGCGTTTAAAGAAGATTTAGAAATATCAGTAGATTTTCATGATAATACTACTGATGCTAATATGGCTAAAATGCAACTAGTATTAAACAAGCAGCCATTTGTTAGAGAAACCAAATTGATATCTAAAGAGGAGGCTATGAAAATTCAGAGCCAAGTGGAGGGTACCAATGCTATGGAGTTTTTAGGATATAACCCTCTGTTTCCATCTATAGCTATGAAACTGCACGAAGAGTACGTAAATAAGGATAGCTTAGAAAAAATAAAACAATTTGTAATGCAAAGTAATATTGTTAGAAATGTTACTTGGCCTCATGTGGTAGTAGAGCAAATGCATACCAACCTTAGAAAAATAGGTATTATACTGGGTGTTATATCTGTTATATTGTTTATTGTTGTTATATTTTTGATAGATAACACGGTAAGGTTGGCCATGTTTAGCAATCGTTTCTTAATTAAAACCATGCAAATGGTGGGTGCTACACAAAACTTTATAACCCGACCTTTTGATAACAGAGCCATCATTAATGGTTTAATTAGTGGTGTGTTAGCGGTTTTTGGTTTGTGGTTGCTTATGTCCTTTGCTACCCAGCAATTACCGGCTCTTAGCCTGCTTAACAATGGCTCAATGCTGGCCATGCTTATGTTAGGCATGATAATTCTTGGTATTTTAATATCAGTGGTTAGTACACACCGCTCGGTAGTAAAGTATTTAAAAATGCACGTAGACGATCTTTATTAATATAGCTTTGAATTTAACCGTATTTCTATAAATTTGCTCATATATGTCAGCAACACGTACTGCAGGTTCTTATGGAACTTTAAAAAATAACACTAAAGAAGAACCTACTTTTTTATTCGATAAGTCTAATTATACCCTTATGTTAGCTGGTGTAGGACTTATTTTGATTGGTTTGTTTTTATTATCCGGGGGTAAAAGCCCGGATCCTCATCAGTTTAATGATGCAGAACTTTACTCATTTAGGCGTATTACGCTAGCTCCGCTGGTTATGTTAGCTGGTTTTGGACTAGAGGTTTATGCTATTATGAAAAAGCCTAAGGAAGCTTAGTAAAGGGCTAATAAGATATTTTTAAGGTGTAAGTCTGTTAGTTATAGACTTACACCTTTTATTGTTTTAGTGCATAAAATTCCAATTCAGGAAATTTAAGCTGTAAGAGTAGTACAGCTTGCTTGCTTCTGTAGCCTGAGGCGCAATAGCATATCGTCTTTTTGCCAAAATCTGTAGTTTCTGTTAGATATAAGCTGTCTAGCGGTATGTTCTTCCCTCCAATATTTTGTTCATTATGTTCTTCTGGGGTACGTACGTCGATTAATATATACTCTGTAGCATGTGCATAATAGTCTTCAATAGCTATTTCTTGTACCTCACTAGGCTGGGGAAGTGCTGTGATTTTAATAGTTGAGTTATTAGGTATTTTAATTGATGTACTTCTAAGCGTAATACAATCAAAAAGAAGAACTTCATTTGCCATTACAGGGGCACAACCACTAAGGTACTTTATAGCTTCATTGGCTTGCATAGTGCCAATTATACCTGCTAGGGTAGGTAGTACACCTCCAGCATTACAGTTGGGTATTTGGCTAGCATTTACCTCAGGATATAGGTGACGGTAGTTAGTACTTCGTTCACCATTTGTTATAGGTATATTCCATGCAGCTAATTGTCCTTCATATTGGTAAATTGCTCCGTATATTAATGGTTTATTACCTAAAACGCATGCGTCATTTATAAGATATCTACTTTCAAAATTGTCAGTACAATCAAGTATTATGTCGTAATTACTTATTATATTTATTGCATTTGTTTGGTTTAAATGAAAATTATATGTATTTATTTTAATTGTAGTGTATCTTTCATTTAAGAAGGATGAGGCAGATAAAGCTTTATTTTCGCCTATGTTTTTTTCTGAATATAATATTTGTCGGTGTAGATTAGTACTTGATACATTATCACCATCCATTATGCCTATTTCTCCAATACCACTACTTGCTAAATAGAGTAGTGCTGGGCAGCCAAGTCCGCCAGCGCCAATAACCAACACTTTTGATTCAAACAATCTTTTCTGGCCAGCCTTGCCAAAGCCAGGCAGTGTGATTTGGCACTTATAGTTATCTAATAACATTAGCTATTATTGTTTAGTATAGATTTTACATAAAGTGCGTCTTCCGGAGTGTTACTATTAATTAACCAGTTGGAATCAGGAGATATTATAGAATGAATATCTGAATGAATAAGTATTTTTCTTGGACATTTAATATTTTTAGAAAGTAGTTCAGGTATTTTCTTGTATATTTTTGATTCCCAAATAGTTATAACCGGTTCTGGTAAATTGTCTGTAGGACTTAAAAATGCTGTTGCGTCTTTAGATATTTGTCTATTTTTTAATAAGAACTCTAATGTGGCTTCATCTACAAGTGGTAAGTCACATGCTACAATAAGCCATGCTTTTTCAGGATGATGTTCTAGTGCAGTTAGTATTCCATTTAAAGGACCTCTATCTAAAACTTTATCAGTCAATATATTACAACGGCTATCTATTGTATTAATTTGGTCTTCTCTGCACGATATATATACTTTATTACAGTGAAGACTCAGTAAATCATATAAATATTCCCTTTGAGGTATGCCGTGCCAATTTATGAGTCCCTTATCTTCTCCCATTCTAAC
Source organism: uncultured Flavipsychrobacter sp. (assembly GCA_964461535.1). Taxonomy (GTDB): domain Bacteria; phylum Bacteroidota; class Bacteroidia; order Chitinophagales; family Chitinophagaceae; genus Flavipsychrobacter. Next base: position 29,880 of record CAYWUY010000010.1, on the reverse strand, counting down.
ACTTTTTCCTCCTGCGAGCACTAGTCCACAAAGGTCATCATGCTTATTCCGCTCTTTGGTAATCACTTTTTCCTCCGGTTTTTGATAGTAATACTATTGACTTTATTTCTATTTCGTGGCTCATAGCCTTGCACATATCATATATTGTTAGAGCAGCTATACTTGCTCCTGTAAGTGCTTCCATTTCAATTCCTGTTTTTGCAGTAATACTAGCAGTACATTTTATAATTAATTCATTTTCATTGTTTAGTGATATGTTTATTTGGCAATCTTCCATGCCAATTGGGTGGCACAGGGGTATTAACTCACCTGTTTTTTTTGCACCCATTATACCGGCTATTATAGCTGTTTGAAAAACAGCACCTTTAGGAGCTTTAATTTCACCATTTTCTAGTTTATCTAAAATTTCCGCTGGTAGTTTTACTATAGCCCTGGCAGTGGCACTTCGGTAGGTAGGCACTTTATTTGCTACATTTACCATGCTAGCATTCCCTTTATCATCTATATGTGTAAGCATATTTATTTACAGTATTGGTTTAAACGGCCAAATAGGATATACTTCTCCCGCTAAAAATTCGCTCTTAGCTTCAGGCAACTCCATAAATGCATTACTTAGTCTTAAGTTAGCTAAGTCCCCGGATCCATGGCCTTCTACCGGGTTTGCTACAATAGTACCGCTTTCGTCTACAGTAGCTGCTACTTGCAAGAATAATTGTAAGTTAGGTGCGAATGTGTGATTCTTTAATAATTTGGCATAAGTATTTGATTTATATTTTATTATGTTATTTTCTTGAAGCCATTTTAAGAAATATCTATGCATGCACATAAAAGTAGAAACCGGATTTCCAGGAAAGGCAAAAACTAGTTTATGGTCTTTTCCACCAAACCAGAATGGCTTACCCGGACGTTGCTTTACTTTATGAAAGTAACATTCGATACCTAACTCATTCATAGCTTCAGGTAAAAAGTCGAGTTTGCCCATAGAAACCCCACCACTTATTAGCAGAATATCAAATTCTTCTATTATTTGCTTTAATTGACTTTTTATAAACTCTTTATTATCAGTAAGATGAAATAGATTAGATTCTATTTTTACCGATTTTAGTATTGCCTCTATGGTATATGCATTACTTTTTCTTATTTGATGAGGTTCAGGTACTTCATCAATATCAATTAGCTCATCTCCACTGCTTATAACTGCTATTTTGGGTGTCTTTTTTACTAGTAATTGAGACTTACCTACTGTGGCCGCTATACTAATAATAGTACTATCTATTAATGTGTCCTTGCTTACAACTAATTCTCCTTTATTAATATCAATACCCTTTGGATGTATATTTTGACATTTTTTTATATTTGATTTATTTATTTTATAATGGCTATCTTCTTTAAGTAAGTCTTCATAAGGAATTATTGTATCTGTATTTACCGGTAACATGGCACCAGTCATCACTTCTATACAGTTGTGTATATTTTTTAATGTTTTTTGTGGGGTACCGGCGGGTTGTATAGATTCTATATAAAATTTATTTATGTTATTATCTAATGATGAGAAGCAAATAGCTATGCCATCCATGGTAACTCTATCAAAAGGAGGCATGTCTCTGTCGCTGTATATATCTTCAGCCAACACTCTTCCTAGGGCGTCTTTTATAACTACCCATTCATTCCCAAAATCTCTTTTATGAGATAATATTATACTATCTGCCTCGGCTACACTTATCATTTATGCGTTATGTGTTTTGTAGTTAGTAGTAAAGTTAGTACATAACTAAGTAGAAATGAAAAGAACTAGATGTAATCAGTTGGCTACTAAATATTCTCAAAATTATCATAATGTACTAAGCTAATGGCTGAATAACGGTTTTAAAAATGTACCTTTGCACACTTAAATTATTCTTTAAGATGTCGGGTTTTACAGTTGCAATTGTGGGAAGGCCAAATGTGGGGAAGTCAACATTATTTAATCGTTTGCTAGAACAAAGAAAGGCAATAGTAGATGACGTGAGCGGGGTTACTCGCGATCGTCAGTATGGTATAGCTGATTGGAATGGTAAAGTATTTAACGTAATAGATACAGGTGGTTTTGTTGCTAAGTCAGAAGATGTATTCGAGCGTGAAATACGTAAGCAAGTTCATATTGCAGTTGATGAAGCTGATTTAATATTATTTGTATGTGATACTGTAACCGGAATTACAGATCAGGATGATGAGATGGCCGACATCTTACGCAGATCTACTAAGCCGGTATTATTAGTAGTAAATAAAGTAGATAATGCCGAGAGAGCATTACAAGCTACTGAGTTTTATTCTTTAGGTATAGAAAATACATTCTTTATTTCTTCTATATCTGGTAGTGGCTCAGGCGAACTTTTGGATGAGGTGGTAAAACACATTAAAGAAGAAGAAGATATTGTTCCTAAAGATAAGGATGGTAATCCACTGCCTAAGTTTGCTATTATTGGTCAGCCTAATGCAGGAAAGTCTACTTTATTGAATGCCTTAGTTAACCAAGAGCGTACAATAGTTTCTGACATTGCCGGTACCACAAGAGATACCATACATACACATTATAAATTATTTGGTAAAGAATTCATGCTGATAGATACAGCAGGTATTCGCAAGAAGAAGAATGTACATGAAGATTTAGAGTTCTATAGCGTTATACGTGCTATACGTGCTATGGATGAAGCTGATGTATGTATGCTTCTAATTGATGCCAACCAAGGTGTAACAGCTCAGGACATTAGTATTTTTAGTTTGGCTACCAGAAAAGGTAAGGGTATAGTTATTCTTGTAAATAAATGGGATTTGGTGCAAGACAAACAAACCAATACTGCCAGAGACTATGAGAAAATGATTAAAGAGCGCATAGCGCCTTTGACTGACGTTCCTGTAATATTTATATCCGCTAAAGATAAAACAAGGATATTCCAAGGTATGGAAAAGGCATTGGAGGTATATGAAAATCGTAATAGAAGAATACCAACCTCTGAGCTTAATGAGATAATGCTAAAAGAAATTGAGCGTTACCCTCCACCAATTGCTAGAGGATATTCAATAAAAATAAAATTTGTTCAGCAGGTTCCAACTGCTGTTCCTTCATTTGCCTTCTTCTGCAATCATCCTGATTCAGTAAAAGAGCCTTATAAAAATTTCTTGGAAAATAAACTCCGCAGTCACTTTAAGTTTAGCGGTGTACCTATGAGAATATTCATAAGGCAGAAATAAAGTATATAATATTACATAAAGAGTATTTGTGAAAACCAGAAAATTAAAGCAGGATAAAGTTAACATCATTACATTGGGTTGCTCCAAAAACATGGTGGACAGCGAATCGTTGGGTGGTCAGCTACATGCCAATGGTATAGATGTGATTCATGAAAACGCCAAGCTTGACCATAATATAGTAGTTGTTAACACCTGTGGTTTTATAGATAAGGCTAAAGAAGAGAGTGTAAATACTATTTTACAACAGGTAGAACTTAAGCGTAGTGGCAAACTTGATAAAGTATATGTTACCGGTTGTTTAAGTGAGCGTTATCGTGGCGATTTAAATTCTGAAATACCTGAGGTAGATGCATGGTTTGGTACTATGGAACTACCATTGATACTAAAGCAGTTTAATGCCGATTATAAGCAAGAGCTAGTAGGTGAACGCTTGTTAAGCACGCCTAAACACTATGCTTATTTAAAAATATCTGAAGGTTGTAATCGCACTTGTTCATTCTGTGCCATTCCTTTAATGCGTGGCGGGCACGTTTCTAAAACCATAGAAGAGGTAGTAGCTGAAGCTAAGAAACTTGTGAGCATGGGTGTAAAAGAAATTATGCTTATTGCCCAAGAGCTTACTTACTATGGCTTAGATATATACAAAAAAAGAGCTTTGTCAGACTTACTGAAGCACTTATCTGACATTCCTGGCTTACATTGGATAAGATTACATTATGCTTATCCGCATAAGTTTCCAATGGATGTGCTTGATGTAATGAATGAGCGTGATAATATTTGTAAATATTTAGACATGCCTCTTCAGCATATTTCTGATAATATGTTGAAGGCTATGAAGCGTCAAATAACTCGCCAAGAAATTGTAGACTTGGTGGGCGATATTAGAAGTCGTGTACCGGGTATATGTATCAGAACAACACTGATCACTGGCTTTCCTGGCGAAACTAGAGACGATGTTGAAGATTTGAAACGCTTTTTAGAAGACACTAAACTAGATAGAGTAGGTATTTTTACTTACAGTCATGAGGAAAACACATCTGCTTACGAGCTTGAGGATAACATACCTGCTGATGAAAAAGAGGCTAGGGCTCAAGAAATAATGGAAGTGCAGCAAGAGATTAGTTACGAAATCAATCAAGAAAAAGTAGGAAAAACTTTTAAAGTATTGATTGATAAAAAAGAAGCAGGGAGATATTTAGCTAGAACTGAATTTGATAGTGTTGAGGTGGATAATGAAGTAGTAATATCTGGCTCAGCTAAATTGCCTATAGGTGAATTTGTGAATGTAAAGATTACAAAAGCCTACGATTATGATTTGGAGGGCGAAGTAATATAAAATAACTTACTTACTATATGAGAATGGCTACCGATTATTTCAGTAGCCATTCTTTATTTATGTACGTTCTTTATGTTTATCGGGTGTTATTTTCTACAGCTAATACGGTTCTTAAATTTAAGTCATGAGCTGCCCGCATTACTGCTACTATGTTATCTGCAGTAGCCATTTTATCTGCATTTATTACTACCGTTGGTTCAGCATCTTGAGCTTTAGCTACTTCCACAGATATCCTATCTTTCAATGAATCTAAAGAGGTGGCGTTAGTACCTACAAAAAACTGTTGTTGGGCATCTATAGATACTACCACAGTTTGTTTAGCTTTAGTATCGCTTTGTGCTTTAGGTATGCTAAGCTTTACCACATTGGGGTTGGCTAAAGTAGAAATGATGAGGAAAAACAGCAACAAAATGAAAAGAATATCATTCAGCGCAGATGAATGCCCCATCGGGTCGTGAGATTGTCGTCTTTTTATATTCATCTTATGCTGATAGCTTGTTGTTGTCCTGTAGCAAATCTAAAAACTCTACTGATGCAGACTCAAATCTGTTAACTGCTTTATTTATTTGTGCATTCAAGTATGCATAGCATACATAAGCTAGCAAGCCTATAATAAGGCCGGTAGCAGATGTAACCATTTTAGTATATATACCACCTGCTATATTAGGTAAAGAAAAACCTTGATGCTGTACATTAAAGAATAATATAATCATACCGGCTATGGTACCTAAAAAGCCAAACATAGGAGCAATGCCAGCTATTGTAGATAGTATAGATATGTTTTTTTCAAGTTGGTAAACTTCTAATTTTCCTGTGTTTTCCATAGATTTCTCTATGTTATCCATTGGTTTACCTATTCGGTTTACACCTTTTTCTATAATTCTAGCCACTGGAGAATTTACACTTTTACATACTTGTTTAGCTCCAGCTACGTCGCCACGCAAAATTTCTTCTCTAATTCTAGACATAAAATGAGCATCTACTGTCGATGCTTTTTTTATAGCTAATAAACGTTCTATAAATACGTACACTAATATTATTGAGCATAATAAAAGTGGTATCATTAGCACGCCACCTTCTTGAAAAAGATGTAATAATGATAATGACTCAGCTTGAGCAGCAGGAGGTACCGGAGTAGTAGTAGCGGTAGTGGCAGCCGCAGCTTTGTGCATAGTATCTAATGTAGCGGCCTGAAGCAGTAATATCGGCATTGGTAAATGAATGTAAGTTTGTTAGTAAAAGTAAACATTAAGAGCGATACCTAAAATTGATACCTCACGATGCCATGTGAAATTAAGTCATTCAGTCTCATTTTTATAAATATCTAACTAAGCAAATTGTTAAAAACTTACTGTTAATATTCTAGTGCAATGCTAGTGCTTAAGTAGTCATATGTTTATCTTTGTGCTTAAATATATTTACCTATGAAAAAATATTTAATTATCGCCATTGCCTTTTTACCATTGGCTAGCAGTGCGCAAGATATTAAAGAGGAAAAAGTTAAGAAGGGCAAAGATGAAGCTAACGCTTTCATAGTGTCGTATAGGTATCCTAAAAGTGTAGCTAAAGCTACTATGGAATCGGTAGTTAAGGATAATCGCATGAAGCGTAGTAACAAAAAAGGTGGATACTACACTTACAAAGGTGCTACGTGGTCTGAAGTTAGCTCTACTAAAATGGATTACTCCTACAAGGTTAGCGGTAATAAAAGAAAATCTACCATTTACATTATCGCATCGAAGGGATATGATAACTATGTAACCACTGCTAATGATCCTCAATCGGCGGCTAATATTAAAAACTTCCTAAAGTCGTTAGAAAGTAAAATGGATATAACCAAGCAGATAAAAGAGAAAAAGCAAGAAATAAAACAACTAGAACAACAGAGATAAGCTCTAAAGAGTATATGCCTATTGATTGGGGAGTTAGGACGGTCTTACCGGGCTACCTCCCCAATTAGTATCAGGTTGTATATTTTCTCCTTTCATTACTAGCGATAAAGGTTCTAAACTGGCGCCGTCGCCTATTTCGCTATCGTACAATATAATTGTTCTGGCACCTATGGTGCAGCGTCTGCCAATTTTTACAGGCCCTACTTTCATTACTCTATCTTCAAAAAGATGTGTTTGTGGCCCACAGTCTTCGTTAAGAGCAGTTTCGTCTCCTATAGACACCATGTCATATTCTGTAATGTCTGTTGTATTCATCCACACTCGTTTACCGGTCTTTACCCCAAGTAATCTTAAAATAATGGGTAGCCAAGGTGTGCCTCTCAAGTAGTCTAGTAAAAACGGTACAGATAAAGCCTCATAGGTAGTAGTAATAGCTTCACTACGCCATACTTTAAAATGCCACATAGGTTTTTGCTCAGCTTTATACTTGCCTATTACCAACCATTTTAGGGCAACAGTAAGTAAAAAAGCCGGCAGCCCCATATAGTATAAATAGTAAAAGGGTAGTGCTGCTGCTATTTGCCACCATGGCTTATCTACCACCAGGTCGTGGGCATAGGCTATAAATAATATACTACATATTATAATGGTAGTTTCAGGTAGTATTATACGTATAAACTCTACTATACTTCTTCCTAATATAAGGCCCGGTGTTGGTCTAAGTGTTTGATTGGCAGAGAATGCTTTGCTTTCTTGCCGTTTAGGAAGTGCTAATGCAGGTGAACCAAACCAATCTTTAGCATCAGATTTTTCTAGTTCGTCTTTAGCAGGTGGGGTAGATAATACTCCAATCAACATTCTTCCCGGCAGGTTATATCCTTGAGGAATTAGTGCACTATTACCTACAAAAGAGTTATTGCCAATAGTAGTTTTTTCTAGTATTAGCTGTTGTCCTCTCACATCTGCCTCTCCAAGTGTTACAGCATCTGCTACAAACGCATTTTTTCCTATTTCTAGTAAGGGATGCGTTACACTGCTGGCAGTTGATATTTCGGTATTCTTACCAACTTTTGCGCCTAATGCTCTAAACCATAACGAAACAAATACTGTGGCATATATAGGATGTAGAACTATAAGCGACATGCTTATGATTTGATCTGCAAACCATTTACGTAAGTAAAAACCACTGTATATGGGGTATTTGCCAGGTTTAATGCCTATTTGTAGTAATCTAGTAAGTGATATAGTAACTAGTGAGAAAATGATAATATAACTGAGCGCCAATGATGGAGTTACCACCATGTAGCTAAAGTCATAATCGGGGGTAGAGTTATCTAGATTGTTTAGAATAATAACGGTAGGTAACAAAGGTATTAGTACTACAAACGGGAATAAGAAAAGTAAAAAGAAGTAAATTATGGTATACCATGTGCGTTTACTACCTGGTACATATAATGGTTGTGGTAGCTCATCTTCAGTTTTTGTTTCTTTATACTGTGCGGGACTTCCTTGCCATACCTCACCTTTTTTTATTGTTTTACCTTGTTGTAGATAGCTTAAGTCTTGCAATTCTCCCCAGTCTTCTACCGTAGCTCCGCCCGCAATTATAGAGCTGGTACCTATGTAAGCATGGTCTCCTAAGTATACCTTACGCAGTTTTAACAGGCCATCTTCTACCCAAGCATTATTAATTACGGCACCAGAACTAATACTTACATCGCTACCAATAGTAACCAAATCTTCAGCCCCTATGGTTAGTGCAGCCAATTGTGCATCTTTAGCCACTTTGGCGCCCATACTCCGCAGATAACCTCCGTATAATGGTGTACCATTAAAAAACTGAGAAGGTATTAGCCTTTGAAATGTTTTTACAAACCACCATCTGAAATAGTAACTCCCCCATAAAGGATAATCACCTTCTTTCATTTTGCCTATTACTAGCCATTTCATTGCCACAGATAAAGCTGTAAACAATGGAGGTACAAAGAAGTACATGGCTATGGCAGTAGCTATACCTAAACCTATATTACGGGTATCTTCTTTTACATAGTAGTAGCCCAGATAAGGGAAAAATATTTGCACAGCAAACAAACCATATATAAGCAATAAAGATATGGTTTGTGCCAACCAGCAGGTGTAGTATTTTATGTTGCTAGTGGCATTATATACTCTTTTGGGTTGGTGTGTAGTGTTAGGTTTTTGTTCCCAATAATTTATTAGCGACTTTAAGGGCCTATTGGTATAAATATCTTTTAAAGATGCTTGTGGTAAGTTGGCTTCTTTTCTAAGTTTAGAAACAAAAGCCGCGGCTAAAAGTGAATGACCTCCCAAGTCTGTAAAGAAATCATCTTCAACTGTAATGTTTCTGTTAGGGAAGTGTTTTCTAAGCGCTGCAATAACTCTATCGCTTACCGGTGCGTCTATATCTATAATATCTTCACTTACCGAAATGGCTTGCTCCATTAACATAGCGGGAACAGGGAGCGATTTTCGGTCTATTTTACCACTAGCCAAACGCGGCATTTCTGCCAACTGAACAATAACACTAGGTACCATATAGGCGGGTAGCATGGACATGAGTTGCTCCCTTATGGCTTGTTGGTTCATTTTTACAGGGTCATCACATACTACATATCCCGCTAAATGGTCTTGTCCATTAATGTCTTTTTTCAAAGCAACAGCAGCTGCGGATATGTCCGGTAGGTTGCTGAGTTGCGTTTCTATCTCCCCTAATTCTATTCTATATCCTCTTAGCTTTACTTGGTCGTCTAGTCTACCTTGAAAGTCTATGGTGCCATCAGCTTTAATTATAGCAGCATCTCCAGTTCTGTAGATTCTGTCACCGGGCAGTTCAGTTAAATGTATTGGCTTACTTACAAATTTATCTTTAGTTAAGTCCGGTCTATTTACATACCCTTCCGATACTCCCGGTCCTGTTATTACCAATTCGCCCTTTTCGCCTACTTGCAATATGTTTAGTTGTTCATCTACTATCGCTACGTTATAGTTGGGTAGGGGATAACCAATTGTTATAGCATCACCGGGTTTTAACGCAGTAATGGTAGCAGATACAGTTGTCTCTGTGGGGCCATAGCTGTTGAAAAACGCTCTTTCATCCGTACTCCACCTTGCCAGTACCTGTGCAGTGCAAGCCTCACCACCTGCATTTACTAGTCGTAATTGCGGAATATCGTCATTCATAACCGCCAATAAGCTTGGCACAGTATGTATTACTGTAATTTGCTCACGGCGCAGCACTTCGTCTAGTTCGTCAATAGCTTTGGTGGTATAAGCATCCGCAACCCATAGGGTAACACCTACTAGGTACCCAATCCATACTTCTTCGCACCACATATCAAAAGAAACAGAAAAGCCTTGATATACTTTGTCGGTTTCTTTAATATTAAGAATAGATTGTTCAGATCTCACAAAATGTGAAATCATACTATGACATATAGGGATACCTTTAGGTTTTCCGGTACTACCTGAAGTATATAGTACGTATGCCCAGTTGTCAGGTGTTGGGCCCTCAGGAAGTGTAAGGTTGGCGTCTAGTTCATTGGGCTTGTCTATTACATGTATGCTTTTGCACGCTATTGATAATGTGTTTGCAGATACTATAAAACTAGCACCTACTTCTTGCATTACTGTTTCTACGCGTTCTTGGGGCATTTCTATATCTAGCGGCACATATGCTGCTCCACTTTTAACTATGCTCAATACTGCAACATGTAGTTCTAAGCCTCTAGGCCACCAAAGCCCTACTTTATCACCTTTTTTAATTCCATTATTATAAAGATGACATGCCATAGCATCAGACCATACATCTAGTTCCTGATAGGTAACAGATGTACTGCCAAATATTAATGCTATTTTATTAGGGAAACGCTTTGCAGTATTTCTAAATATATCTGCTAGAGTTTCATTTTTAATAAAATCTTCATTAATGTGCCCTTTGATAATAGCTAATGGCATTCTATAACTGGAAAGTATACTTGTGTTGTGTTTAAAATATTATAAGAGCGAAAAATACAACAAATATTTGCTCTTAACTATGGCTATGCTATTTTCGTGCCATTTTAATAAAGCTTTAATAGTTTTACAATCAAGACACATTCAAACGTTAAGGTGTATTACTAAGTATATTATTTTTGCCATATGACTCCAGAAAGAATATCTAAAATTACTAGAGTACTTAACCATCGTCAGCCTGATCTGGCATTGGTAATGGAAAATGTTCATGACCCACATAATATTTCAGCTTGCATGAGAACCTGTGATGCAGTAGGCGTTCAAGAAATATATGTTTTAAATAATATAATTAAGCCTCATAAAAAATTTGGTAAGAAAAGTAGTGCAAGTGCTGCCGGGTGGCTAACTATACATCAGTATGATAATACTGAAGAATGTATGGCAGCAATTAAAGCGAAGTATAGTAAAATTTATGCAACTCATTTAGGGGTAGAATCGCATTCGTTGTACGATCTGAATTTAACTGAGAGTGTTGCACTAGTATTTGGTAATGAGCATGCCGGTGTTACTGAAGAATGTTTAAAGCATTGCGATGGAAATTTTATTATACCTCAAGTAGGTATGGTGCAATCTTTAAATATATCTGTTGCGTGCGCCATTACACTTTATGAGTCCTTCAGGCAGCGCCAACTAGCAGGATTTTATAATGGTATATCTAGATTACCTAGTGAACAATATAATGATTTATCTAGTCAATGGGGTATGCTACAAAACAATGAAGGCGTTGAATAATCAACGCCTTCATTGTTTATAAAGTTCTCAGTAATATTATTTCACAAACAAATTAATTATACTAAATACTATAGCAGCTAATAGACCGCTTACCGGTATGGTAAGTATCCATGCCCATAGTAGATTAATAGTTACACCCCAACGAACTGCTGATAAACGCTTGGTAGCACCAACACCAATAATAGAACCGGTAATGGTGTGTGTAGTACTTACAGGTATTTTTAGAGTTTCAGTTAAGAAAAGCGTTATAGCGCCGGCTGTTTCTGCAGCTACCCCTTCAAAAGGCGTTACTTTAGTGATACGTGTACCCATTGTTTTGATAATCTTCCAACCGCCACTCATAGTACCTATGCCAATAGCAGCATAACAGGCCAGTGGTACCCAGTTAGGCATTTTGTCAATAGATGGTATTATTTTTTCGCAAACTAGTGCAGCTGAAATAATACCCATTACTTTTTGGGCATCGTTACCACCATGACCAATACTGAATGCCGCTGATGAAACTAACTGAAAACGTTTTAGTAGAATAGTAGCACTACCGGTATTTAAGTACGATAAGAATAATGTGAATACACTTATAGATACTACAACGGTAGATAATAGAATCCATTTAAAGTTTTTACCTTCTAGTATTACATTTAGCATATAGCTATCATAGCCAGATTTAAGTTTAGCAGGGTCAGTAATTAATGATGTTGCTAAAACATATATCATTATGGCTATTATAGATAATGATAAAAGCTTAGGAGCTATGCTTTTTTGGAATGAATAAATGAACCACAATGAAATTAAGTAGGCTATGATCATACCTATTAGCGGTGCTAATACAATAAAGCTAACCGTTTTAATGATTGGTTCGCTATTAATAGCACCAAAGCCGGCATGTGCAATGGCCGCACCGGCAAAACCGCCTATTAATGTGTGCGATGAGCTAGATGGTATACCAAACCACCATGTCAACAAGTTCCAGATAATAGCAGCAATAAGCCCCGACATAATTACCGGTAGGGTAATTTGTGCTTCGTGTACCGTTTTAGCTATGGTATTGGCTACGCCATGTTCTTTAAAAATGAAAAATGCCACAAAGTTGAACAACGCAGCCCATAATACCGCTTGGAAGGGCGTTAGTACTTTAGTGGATACAATAGTGGCTATGGAGTTGGCTGCATCATGAAAACCATTAATGTAGTCGAACCCAAGTGCCAGTATTATAATAATTATAAGTAATACTGACATGTTTTATTAAGAATATTTTATAATTATAGATTCAATAACATTCGCAGCGTCTTCGCATTTATCTGTTACTACCTCAAGCATATGTAGAATATCTTTTTGTTTAATAAGTTCTACTGCCGGAAGGTTAGGAGCATTGAAAAGCGTAAGCATAGATTTATCTAATAAATCGTCAGCAGCATTTTCGTAGCTATTAATTTTTACGCAAGCTGATGTTATTGCTTGTAAGTCTTTTAAGTCTCTCAAGCAGTAAATTGCGGTGTTAATTGAATCTACAGACTGAAGTATAATGTCAGCAAAAGCAGGTAATGCACCTTGTTCATCCTTTATATCGTATGTAGCTATTCTTTTGGCAGCTCCCCACATATAGTCAGCAATATCATCTAATGATGTTGCTAGATAGTGGATGTCTTCGCGGTCTAGCGGAGTAATAAAATTCTGACCTAATTGGATGAAGATTTCATGCGTAACCTCATCATTTTTGTGTTCTAACTCCTCCAGTTTTTTTAGAATCTGATCGCGTTTCGAAAGATCTTTTTCGTGCATCGCCTGATGGAAGGAAGTACTCATTTGTACAAGAGTAGTAGATACTTGCTCAAACAAGTTATAGAATACTTTGTCCTTAGGAAGGAATAATTTTAAAAATCCGCTTAATGACATGTTGTTGGAAATCTTTTTGTCTTTCACAAAACTATTTTGTTTTTTGGTTAGTTACTAAGTAAGCTCTAGGCTTAATAATTTGGTAATATTGTTTTTGTATACTTCTTTAGAAATTTACTTGAGCCTGTAGTCTAAGCAAATGTCCTTTTTGTTGATTGTTTTGTAGTTTATAATCTTCAAACTTTCTATCTGACATGGTAAACTGTGCAGTCAATTCAAAATTTTTAACCGGTTGCCACTCTATACCTATCTCAAGTTCCTTTACATCATAGCTTCTAGCATCTAGTTCATTTTTCTTACCGCCTTTATATTGGTATGCTCTTACAAATGGTATGAATATTTGTTTTTTATACTTGTATAAGTAATTGAGAAGTAGGTATCCGCCATATAACTGTTTTGAATCAATTGAGTCAGTCGCTTTGTTAAATTCAGGCCCCACGCCAACATTATATTCTACTTGTACTCCAAATGGTTGTGGATATAGTGTAAAACCTGCACCCGCTCTTGAATCTAGATAGTTTTTAGTTTTATTTACTTTTACACCGGTAGAAATATTTTCCGTTTCTATTACATAGTTTCCATAATATGCCTGCACTGATGGCTCAAAAATATGTTTGCCAATTTTAAAAGGGTAGGTTAGTCGAGATACAACGTGAAGTTCATTATTTAGTTCTGGTCTGTTTGTAGTTTGTCCATTATACAAACCCAAGGCAAATACGCCATAATCACCAGAACCTTTTAGTCCGTCGTTTACTAATTGAGAAAAAAGTTTTCTTACAGGTTGAGGTGCCCAATAAAAGATAGCCCCCATATCTCTTTCATTAGGTAGGGCACTATTTATACCATCTGTTCTGTCAAGTGCTAATCTATTTTGGCTAGACTGCATATTTTCAAACCCAAAAGGTATTTTACTTTGCCCTACACGTATTCTATATTCGTTTTTCTTATCTAATCCTATATCAGCGTAAGCGTCTCTTAGTTGCACATAATTGCCGGCAGTAGAAGACGGGTTGTTCGCAAAATCTGGTTGCAATTGTAAATATACCCTTGGATGCACTTGCCCAAATATGGTCATTCGCATACGTCTGATAAAGAAACCGCCATCTTTACCCCAAGATCTATCGCACGAACTACATTTTAGTTCAGGGTTGCTTTCTAATATTCTGTTATATCTAAATTGTGCATAGCCCCTAATGGAAATATTATCGTACCATTTTTTCTGGTCCACAGGTATTTTAATGCTGTCTACCTGAGCAAATGCACTTCTCGATGATAATAAGGTGAGCAAAAATGCTGCGATTGATAATGATTTATTCACAATTACTTAATGATGAGGCAAAAGTAAATTTGTAAATACACATTCAATGTAAACTAGTAGTTACCAAAATGATAATTTTATATTATCAAATTGTTACCAATCTAGCTAGCTATTGCAAAAAAGTAAAATCTTGTTTAAAGCACTTATTACTTTACATACTTAAGCATTTCTTCTAAGTATTTTCGGTCATTGCTGAGGCGCGGTACTTTGTTTTGACCACCTAGTTTGCCTTTATCTTTTAACCATTGTTTAAAGCCATCTTTAGGCATTTGATGCACAATAGGTAATCTTAAAGCAATGTCTTTATGTCTTTTAGCTTCATAGTCAGAGTTAATGGCTTGAAGTGATTTATCTAATATTTCGGTAAAACGATCTAATGATACCGGCAAATGGTCGAATTCAATTATCCACTCATGGGCACCATTTCCATCAGTAGTCATATAGTATGGGGCTGCTGAGTAGTCTACCACTACCGCACCTGTTTCGGCACATGCAATGGCTATTGCATTATCGCTATTATCTACAATAACCTCTTCGCCAAAAGCATTTATAAAGTGCTTAAGCCTACCTGACACTTTTATTCTAAATGGTTTAAGACTAGTAAATTGTATAGTATCGCCAACTAAATACCTCCAAAGGCCGCCATTGGTTGAAATGACCAATGCATAGTTTTTGTAAAGTTCTACCTCTTTAAGCGTTAATGTTTTAGGGTTGTCTTTACCATATTCTTCAATGGGCATAAATTCATAAAATATACCATGATTTAAGAATAGCAACATGCCCTCTTCATCATCTCTATCTTGTGCAGCAAAAAAGCCTTCAGATGCATTATAGGTTTCTCTATATCGCATATTAGGGCTAGGTATAAATTGCTCAAACTGTCTGCGGTAAGGTGTGAAATTAACACCGCCATGCAAATACAGTTCTAAATTAGGCCATATATCTAATAGGTTATTAGTACCTGTGATTTCAAATATGCGCTTTATAAGTACTATTGTCCAGGTAGGTACGCCGGCTATATAGGTTACATTTTCGTTTATAGTACTGTGAGCCATGCGCTCTATCTTTTCCTCCCATTCATTCATCAGTGCTATTGATAGCTCCGGTAGGCGGAATAGTTGTCCTGCAAGTGGCATGTTTTGCAACATTACCGCCGAAATATCTCCAAAAAATGATGCTGCGTTAAGTTGATTAATTTGGTGACTACCACCCAATACTAAGCATTTTCCGCTAGTGATGTTTGTTTGCGGATTTTCTTTTAGATAAAGTGCTAATACATCCTTTCCGGCACGAAAGTGATTTTCGTCAAGCGATTCTTTACTTACAGGTATAAACTTGCTTTTATCGCTGGTGGTGCCACTAGATTTAGCAAACCATTTTATAGGTGAGGGCCAAAGTATATTTTGGTTGCCTTCAAAAATTCTCTGGATGTAGGGTTTTAAAGTTTCATAATCGTTTATGGGTACATTTCTGGTAAAATCAGAAATGCTATTTATATTCTCGAAATTATATTTTTTACCATATTCTGTAAACTGAGCCGAACCTATTAGTTCGTTAAAAACTTGCTGCTGTGTATCTATGGGGTTATGCATAAAATTATCAACAGCACTTTGTCTTAATTTAATAAAGCCTCTAAATGCCGGGCTAATTAGTAAACTCATATTTCAGAAATGTAGTGTAGTAAATGTGTACGATTATTTTTGGTTAGGAGTGTATATCTTTCTTTTCAGCTCGAAATGCTGACCTAAATACACTCGTCTAACAGTTTCATCAGCAGCTAGCTCTTCGGCTACTCCTGCTTTAAGTATTTGTCCACTAAATAGCAAGTAAGCTCTATCTGTTATAGATAAAGTTTCTTGCACATTATGGTCGGTTATTAAGATGCCTATGTTTTTGTATTTTAGGGTAGCTACAATGCTTTGTATATCTTCAACAGCTATAGGGTCTATACCCGCAAATGGCTCATCTAAAAGTATAAATTTAGGGTTAACGGCAAGTGCCCTAGCTATTTCAGTTCTTCTGCGCTCTCCGCCACTAAGTACATCACCATTGCTTTTTCTTACATGTTGTAGCCTAAACTCATCTAGCAGCTCCTCTAGTTTATTTTTTTGCTCACCTTTAGTAAGTTTAGTCATTTCAAGCACAGCAGAAATATTATCTTCTACCGATAGTTTTCTGAATACTGAGGCTTCTTGGGGTAAGTACCCAATACCCATTTGGGCTCTCTTATACATGGGTAGTTTGGTAATATCCACATCATCAAGATAAACACTGCCTTTATCGGGTTTCACCAAACCAACAACCATGTAAAACGATGTTGTTTTGCCGGCTCCGTTTGGTCCTAATAACCCTACAATTTCACCTTGGCTTACCTCAAATGATACATCATTTACAACAGTTCTAGTGCCGTATTGTTTTACAAGGTTTGCAGTATGTATTCTCAATTTAGTAATATTTAAGCAAAAATAATCATTATTCTAGTAGTTACTAAGAATAGTGTAAGTATAATGGCTGTCTGCAGCAAGCCAGTGCGCTTTTTAACAGACTATTGATAAAACTAAGGGTAAGCCCGGTTGAGCTTACCCTTACATATGATGATAGTATTGTGTTTATTTGCTAACTACTAGTCTTACAGTTTTTGCTTCTTTACCTGCAACTATACTAACAATGTAAATGCCATCGGCAAGATTTTCGGTAGATAAGGTAAGATTGTTTTTACCCATTTTTACTTCATTGTCAAAGTTGGCTACCGTGCGACCGTTAATATCAATAACATTTACTGCTGTGTTAGCATCGTCTGTTGTAAATGCAATGTGTGCAGTTCCGTTTGCAGGGTTAGGGTATACATTCACATTGTCTACAGTGTTTTTTATGTCATTTACTGCTGTAGTATAGCTAGGCCCAGTAAAATACTCTACTGAATTGATTTTGGTATCTCCTGAAGGTAATTGCTCAAAAATAGCCGTCATCAAAGGTGAATGAAATCCTTGCTTATACCATGCATAATTTACAGTAACACCACCCGGGAAACTTGTACTTCCTGCTATAACTGTAGTTTTTTCAATTGTTCTAACCATTAGTGTGTTATTATGTGTTCCTGTAGGAGTTTGAAGAGTACCATAACCAACTACTTTTACAGAGTCAAGGTATTTTATAGTTACGCCCATGTTCATTGCGCTAGAACTATCTACAAATGAACTGTTGTAGGTGAATGGAAATTGGAATAACGTTTTGTTGTTGGTCATTCTTAAAACGGTATCACTTTCGGTACCACCTAATATCTCTAATGAAGAGCTGGTAGCTTTAAGATAAGTATACGTACCGTTTGATTTAGATACTAGATTACTACCAGTAAAAGAATCGCAATACGGAGTAGTAGCACAGGCATAAAACGATAGTGTATCGGTTTCAGCATTGGTTAAAGTGGAGTAATTCCAGTTAGCTGCTATGCGAGCAGTATCTAATACAAAACCGGTAGTATCACTATAATGACCTACATATACATCTCCTGCAACAGGTAGTAGATGTGTTGATGTTAATGTGCTTTGAGCGTTGGCAACTGATAGGCCAAATAAAACGCTAAGAAGAGATAAAGTAACTTTTTTCATGTACATTGGATGTTTAATAATTTGTACATCAGTTTTCAATTACTGTGCCAATCTTTAGTTTCTTATTGTTAAGAAAAATATAAAGGCATGTATTTGGGGTCTAGTACTTAAACGATTAAGACCTCACTTAATGCGGTTGTAATTGAGTGATAAATACAACCGCATTAAGTGAGGTCTTTTTCTAAATAGTTCAACTAGCTAATAAAAAAATAGAATTAGTTTTTTGTAAAGGTTACAGATTGAACTGATGTTTTGGTTTTTATTGTTAGCCTGTAAATACCTTCATTTAGGCCACTTACATCTATTATTGGTTGGTTATTGTTTTTATTAATTGTGCAGTTATGGCTTCTTCCTACCATATCAGTAATAATAAAAATGCTATCATCTTCTATTCTACCAGATGTCTGAATTTTTATTTCATTCTTAGCCGGATTAGGGTATACTAAAAGCTTGTTGCCTGAATTTTCAAGCTCTTCTATGCCTGTTGGTGGTAGCTTACTTATATCATCATAGGTAACATTAGTTATGTAATAGTTGCCACTAAGATTAGTATCTGCATATGTAATAGATAACACAGGGTTATGGTATCCTTCTTTATACCATTGATAAATTAGATTTACACTTTTATCAATAAGCGATCCACTAGCTAATCTTACTTCTAGTTCTGATTTTTTACGAATGCGTAATACATTGGTAATAGTGTCATAAGGCAAATAAAGTGTGCCTGTAGCATCAGCTAGAGTAGAGTCGTAAAAGTAAATATTGATACCTGAATAATTGAAATAGCCTGTGTCTTGTTGGCTAGTGCCATAGCTTACAGGATATTTAAATTCTCTTATAGCATCCTCATACTTTTGCAGTGTTCCTGCACCTGTTGTAGAATAAGAGCCTAGGCTAGTATATTCGCTACTATTAGTTTTAGTGTATACATAAAAGTAGTTGCGCTTAATAACAACCGTACTTTCAGGAAAGGAATCGCACTTAGGGGTAGATGCACAGCTAAGTGCTAGTGCAGAGTCTTCTAAATTGGTTACAAGACTTGAAAAATTCCATGTTACTCCGGTTCCGGAAGCGCCATGAGTTACACCTGTGGTGTCGCAGAGATGTTTGTAATAAACATCTCCGGGTACCGGCGAAGTATTTGCGTGAGTAAGGGTTTGGGCAAAGTTAGATTGATAGCATAATGCTAGTACAATGGTGAAAAGTGATTTTTTCATTTTTTTGACTTGATTTTAGCAGATTATCTGTTTTATATTAGTGTTGAACTATTAGTTGTTGAGATATTACTCCTTGGCTTGTTTGGATTAAAATGATATATATGCCATTGCTTAGCATATTTGTATTAAGTCGGGTTTCTTTAGGGTTATCAGTATATAATTTTTCGGTAAGTACTTGGCCTTGTAAATTTTTTACTGTTATTGCAAATATTGTACCAATTGAAGAAGTGACTACAACTTCATTATTGGCTGGAGTGGGGTAGAGCTGTATGTTTAAACCAAGAGTTTTATAATTTCCTATCGATGTTGGGGCTATGTTTTTACTACTTACAGTAGCAGAATTGATTTTGGGAATTCCTGTACCCATAGTATCATACATAATAGTAAGCACTGAACTGTGAAAATCATTCATAAACCATCTGTATCTATCAAAGCGCCATTCTGTAATTGTGGTTGTTCCTAGTACTCTTCTTGTAATGTTTATGTAGTGTACTCGCAGTGCGTTATATATAGTATCGTCAGGTAGGTATAGTGTACCATATCCATCTGCAATAGCAGAGTCAAAGAAAAAAATGTCTTCAGCGCCAAGTTTGTAATGAGAGGTGTCTGTGTAGGTTTGATTGTAAGAGAAAGGGAAAACCATACTTTTTCTGTAATCATAAAGTCTGGAAAAATTAGTGCCATTTACTTGCCCTATAATGTAAAATGAGTCTGCAGATGTTTTAGCGTATACATAGGCGTTGCCGGTTGTTTGTACTATATCGCTATTTGGGAATGAGTCGCAAAAGGGGGTAGTATTACAGGCTACAAACTTTGTAGAGTCTAAATTGGTATAGCTTATTCCGCTGTAATCCCATATAACTCCAGCTCCAGTATTAAGTGCGGGCAATGTTGATGTATCAACAGAGTGTAGAAGAAATTTATCACCTACTACTGGGTTTAGTCCGCTTGAAGTTAAAGTAGGTTGTGCAACGCATACTGTAGGCGATAGAGCCAAAAATGAAATGTAAAGGGTCTGTTTCATGGAGTTGATTTTATGTACAGTAGCTATAGACGTTAAAAAGAAAGCTATGCATAGTTATATGTGTAGCTTTCTTTCTAAAATCAGTATCTTTCTGACATTAGTCGCTCATGACAACTAATTCGCTTTAACAAAAGCGCCTTCTTCTATTCTATTACCATAGTTTACAAGCACTCTGTAAGTTCCATTATTTAAATTGCTGACGTCAATTTTTTCTTTATCGCCTTCAGTAATGTGGTTCAGTATATATTGCTTGCCTAAAATGTCTATTATTTTTATTTCAGGTGTTTTTGTTGCATACGGGTCTAAAGAAATGAAAAGAAAGTTATTAGCAGGATTGGGATATATGCTGATTTTAGATTTTGAATGAGTAGTATTGTTTTTTATCCCTACCGGAAAATTAGTGGAGGAGGTATAGTACATAAATCTAATTTGCAAGGTGCTTTCAGAGGTGTCCATATAGCCTATAGTTAGAATTGGGTTGTGGTAGCCTTCAATAAACCAATCATAATTACACTGGTAGTTATGTCCTAATAATTCTCCACTAACAGTATCAAACGTTTTCCCTTCTGTCACTCTTTTTACCCTCAATACATTGGTATAGTCTCCGTTAGGCAGGTATACTATTCCTTGTGCATCCGCTTTAAATGAGTAGTATAGAATTGATCTATAAATACCAGCATTCATAATGATAGTATCTTTTCTAAGTGTACCATAACTTACAGGGTACATTAAACCCACCATTCTATCAGTATAGTGCAAGCAGTAATGTGAGGTATCATCTACATAATACCCCAACATTTTGTACTCAGTAGAATTGGTAATAAAATAGCTGTATACATTGTTGTACTTATAAGATATATTACTCTCGGGGAATGAATCAAATGCAGGTGTTTCAGTGCAAGACAAGTATATGGCTGAATCTAATTTTGTATTCACTAAAGTACTGAAGTCCCATATCTGTGATAGACCCGTATCCCCTTGCGATACTCCTAGGGTATTGCAGAAGTAATAATAAAATTTATCACCTGGTATTGGCGAGCTGTTTTCATTTGTAAGCGTTTGTGAGTAAATGATACAGCTACACAATAATGTAATAATAGTAAATACTGCCTTTTTCATGTTTTTGTTTTATGTACAGTATTATATAACGTTAAAAAGAAAGCGACTCTTGGTTGTAAGAGTCGCTTTATATTGATAATCAGTATGTTTCTGACATTAGTCGGTAGTAACACCCAGTTTAGCTAGTTCTTTTTCCATATCACGAGCATGTATACTACGAGGATATTCATCTCTTATACGGATAAATACATCTTTAGCTTCGTTGTTTTGGCCAGCAGCTTCATAAGCTAAACCTAAATGATAAAGGTATAATGGGGTAATTATATCATCTTCTTTATTAGCAGTAGCTTTTTTAAAGTATTCAATAGCTTTATTTTTATCACCAGACTCCATATAAGCAACACCTATTGCTCCATTAGCTTGGTTTTCTAGCAAAGTACCTTTACCATCAAACTTACTTAAAGCTGATATAGCTTTTTTGTAATCACCCATTTTAAGGTAAGTAAGACCTTCGTAATAATAAGCTAAGTTAGCAGCTGCAGTACCACTATATTTTTTCTCTATTTTAGAAAAACCAGGGTTTTTACCATCACCATTAAGAGCCATGTTTAGTGAGTCTACCTGATAGTAAATGCTAGGCATAGTTAATGCTTTAGAAGCGTCTTCTTCAGCTGGTTTTTTGTACAGATTTTCATATCCAAAATAACCAACAACGGCTACCACAAGTACTACTACTGCAGTAATTATAGTCTTTTGGTTTTTTTCAAAAGATGCCGTAATGTTATCCATAGGGTTTATGTCCTCTACTTCCTGTACATTGGTTGTTTCTGAACCAGGCTGATTTGTTGCAGAGTTTGCCATTTCGTATTTAAAATTTATTTTATGCTTTTGTTGTGAATATAAAGGAGCGCAAAGATAATATTATTTATCATTTGCGCAAATCTTCAAGTATTCGCAAATAAAATTAGTCAACAATATAAGGATAGTTCTCGTCTGTATAGATGTCTTTGTATAGTTCGCTATCATCCGGATATGGACTTTCCTCAGCAAAACGTACAGATTCTTCTACTTCTAGTTTTACCTTTTCGTTTATTTTTTCTATGTCTTCTGCGCTTGCCCATTGGTTGGTAGTAAGCATATTCAGCACATGATTTAGTGGGTCACGCTCTTTATATTCTTCTACTTCTTCTTTGCTGCGATATTTAGCAGGGTCACTCATAGAGTGTCCGCGGTAGCGGTATGTTTTAATTTCTAAGAAAGTTGGGCCTCCACCTTCTCTTGCACGTCTAACAGCTCTTTCCATTGCTTTGTGCACTTCTTCAGGGCTCATGCCATCTACACTGTCACCGGGCATATCAAATGCGTCAGCTATACGGTAAATGTCCAATACTTTAGATGTACGTTCTAGAGAAGTACCCATTGCATAGTTGTTATTTTCGCATATGAAAACAACAGGTAATTTCCATAGAACAGCCATGTTAAAGGTCTCGTGAAGTATACCTTGACGAGCGGCGCCATCTCCAAACAAACATACGGTAACACGGTCAGTGCCTTGGTATTGTTCAGCAAAGGCTATACCACCAGCTAAACCTATTTGCGCACCAACTATACCATGTCCGCCGAAAAAGCGTTTTTCTTTAGAGAAAAAGTGCATACTACCGCCTTTACCTTTGGTACAACCCGTAACTTTTCCGTATAGTTCGGCCATACACTCATTAGAGGTCATACCCTTTGCTAAAGCAAGACCATGATCACGGTAGGCTGTTATCAAATTGTCATCATCGCGCAGTGCAGTCATCATACCTGCTGCAACTGCTTCTTGACCAATATATAAATGGCAGAAGCCACGAATTTTTTGCATTCCATATAGCTGTCCGGCTTTTTCTTCAAAGCGGCGCATCAACAGCATAATTTCATACCAATATAAATATGTTTCTTTACCGAATGGTGTCTGCACTATCATTAAATTTGTGCGAATTTATAAAACTTTTGCTTTCAAATCTTGCAATTAAGCTATAAAATACTGTTTGCTTGTAGGTGTTTTGAATATTAGTGAATCATGCAATTACAACCGTCTGCTATAAAAATTGAAAAGATTGCTTTGGTGCAGTTTAAAAACTACACTCAGGCTGCATTCCATTTTGGTAGCAACATTACTTGTATAACAGGTGCTAACGGTAGTGGCAAAACTAATTTGCTTGATGCAGTGTACTATATGTGCTATACCAAAAGCTATTTTAGTGCCTCTCAGCAGTCAAATATCAAGCAAGGGTTCGAAGGATTTAGGGTGTCTGGTGTGTTTAAAAAGAATGAAAGTGAGTACAAAGTAAGTTGCAAGTGGAAGGGAGGTAAAAAGGAAATAGTGAATAATGATGCCGTTTTGGAAAAGCCAACTGATCACATAGGCTCTTTTGCGGCTGTAATGATTGCGCCCGATGATATTGAGTTGATAAATGGTGGAAGTGAGGAGCGCAGAAGATGGGTAGATAGCATTTTAAGTCAAACGGATAAGCAATATTTAGAATATTTATTGCTTTACCAAAAGGTATTGCAGCAGCGTAATGCTTGGCTAAAACTCTACGCAGTACAGAATAATGGAGATTTTACCGCACTAGAATATTATGATATGCAGCTAGTGAAGGCTGCCGCATTCATGCATGCTGCTCGTTTAGATTTTATGAAGGCATTCATGCCGTTTTTAACAGAATACTATTCGGCACTGTGTGCAGCTGTAGAGCTGCCTTTTATAGGCTATGCTTCCGATTTAGATAGGGGCAATTATCAAGATTTATTGAAAAGCTCTTTGGAGCATGATATTAGGTATCAAAGAACTCTAAAAGGTTTGCATAAAGATGATTGGGAGTTTTTGTTAGATGGTAAATCGTTAAAGCAGATGGGCTCACAAGGGCAAAAGAAAACCTTTTTATTTGCCTTAAAACTTGGGCAATATGCCTATTTGTCTTATAAGATGCAGGCCAAGCCTATTTTGTTGTTAGATGATGTATTTGAAAAACTAGACCAGAATAGAATGGCGGCTTTGCTGAGGATTATTCAAACTCCCGATTTTGGACAAGTATTACTTACAGATACCCATGTAGATAGGGTAGTTAATACTTTTAATAATACCACTACTGTAGAGGTTATTCAGCTATAAAAAAAGCAGCCGATGTTTTCGGCTGCCTTATTAGCATGTATACTATGTAATTTTAGTTAGTGTAGCCGCTTACTTGGCTGTTATTTTGGTTATTTGAGAAATCTTCAATAGCAGGAGAACATTGAATTTGTCCATTTATGTTTCTGCTCCATTTAAGATTTCCTGTAGCACTATCTACTGCATAAAAATACTTATCATGGCTACCTATGTATATAGTTCCGTTGTATAACAATGGACTAGATGTTACCATACCATTGGTAGGGAATTTCCATTTGGTAGTACCATTAAGTACGTTAATAGCATATAGATTGTAGTCGTTACTAGCTATATACACTGTTTGGTTGCGTATAATAGGTGAAGAGTTAACATTACTCAAGGTGCTGTCTGTCCATATTTTTTCACCGGTCGTAGTGTCTATACAGTGCACTTTAAAGTCATTACTACCCACAATACACTTACCATATCCCGATGCTGGTGAACTTATAATTTTACCTCTTGTTTTATATTTCCACTTTAGCTGTCCGGCACTAGAGCCTGGATTTAAGTATAGACTATATACACTACTATCAGTACCACCTATATATAGGTATGGGCTGCTAATAGAAGGTGAAGATTCGAATGAGTTTCCTGATGTACTAGTGTAAGACCACTCGAATGCTCCGGTAAGCTTGTTTAGGCAGTATACTTTACCGTCTGTACTCGCAAAATAGATTTTATCAAGATATACTGTTGGAGAAGAAACTAGTGGAGCGGTAGCACCAAATTTCCAACTAACTGCCGCAGTACCTGTATCTATAGCATATAAAGTATCGTTGGTAGTAGCTAAATATATCAACGCATCACTAGCTATAGGAGTAGCTTTTATAGCAAATGTTTGGTGCGGAGTGATGGTTAATTTTTTAGTTATAGCTCCTGTTCTCGAGTTTATTTTATATAAAGTATCGTAAGAACCTATACTGGTAAGATAATTTACAACACCTACATATACGCTTCCTCTGTAAACTAATGGAGACGCAAATATTGAAGCCGGTAAACTAACCTCCCAGTTTTTTTCTCCACTTGATGGGGTATATGCATATAATATATTATTGTCACTACCTATAACAACTGAAGGAGAATAAGAGGGAGTTAGCGGATCGTCACTGCTGCTTTTTTTGCCACATGAAGCTAATATAAATGTAGTTATGCCCGCCAGCAACAGCGCCTTGTGTAGTCCTTTAAACTTCATTGGGGTGTCTTTTATTTTAATTTGCAAGATAAAACTTTTTTAAATAGTTAGTGTTGGCCTATCAATAAAAAATCCGCCTATCTAAGATAGACGGATTTTTTATAAAATATGTTGGAGATTGGCCTAACTATGAGCCATTTGTTGTTTTTCTTTTTGACGTTTTACTTGGTTCACCAAAGAATCGAAGGCCAAATCGAATGATTCTTCAAACGTTTTACTTTGGTGTTTTACAAAGTAGGAGTGTTTTGGAACATATACTTTTATTTCTGCAACTTTATCTTTCACTTGATGAGAGAAGTTGTCGAGTTTTAGATAAATTTCAGCCCCTATTATTTTATCATGAAACGTATTGAGTTTTTGTATTTTAGCATTTACGTGATCTA
Source organism: uncultured Flavipsychrobacter sp. (assembly GCA_964461535.1). GTDB lineage: Bacteria > Bacteroidota > Bacteroidia > Chitinophagales > Chitinophagaceae > Flavipsychrobacter. Next base: position 3,773 of record CAYWUY010000010.1, on the reverse strand, counting down.
GAAGTTTTTGGTCCGCAGTAAAGTGAACAGTCTGAATTTGAACATTCATAAATCTAATTTTTAGTGGTTAAAAATTCATCCTCTCGGATGATTGTTCCTGTGAATTTCTTTTAGTTTGGCAATATTATTATGGGTGTATACCTGCGTTGCGGCTAGGCTACTGTGTCCCAGTAAATCTTTTATAGCTTGTATGTTAGCACCATTGTTTAGTAAATGTGTAGCAAATGTGTGCCTTAATACGTGCGGGCTTCTTTTTTTTAGTGTCGTTACATAGGTTAGATATTTTTTTACTGTGTTGTTTACGTATTCAGGATACAGTTGTTTTCCTTTATCTAAAGTTAATAAATAAATAGCATTGGAATTTGCTAAAGTTTTCTTTAAATCAGTATAATCTTTCAGTAGTTCTATAAGTTCTGCACCTATGGGTATCAGCCGTTCTTTATTGCCTTTCCCAAGTACTCTTATTTGTTTCAGGCTCCATTCTATATCACTTTCTTTTAGGTTTACAAGTTCTGCTCTACGCAATCCGCAGCTATACAGTAGGGTACATATCAATCTGTCTGTGGCTCCTTTAAAGCTGTTTTCAAATTGTATATCTTCAAATAATTGCTGTGTTTCGTTCTCTTTAAGATATGATGCAAGTTTTTCAGGAACTTTCTGAGCATGCAACTTCTTCAAAGGGTTATTGTCTAATTTTCCCTTTTTTATGTTGTACTTGTAATATGCATTTAGGCTAGATAGCTTTCTGTTTATGCTTCGCGGCCCTATATTAGCTTCTCTTAGAGAGGCTAGCCAGCTTCTAACCTGAAAATGATTAGCAGAAAGTAAGTTGTCGTTAGAAAATGTTGTTGAGATGTAAGATTGATATTGTTCTAAATCTCGTTGGTAGGCATCAATGGTATTTTGGGAATAGCGCTTCTCAAATTTAAGAAAGTGGATAAACTCGTCTAACTGCCCAATAACCATAAAAAATCCGTTATTGTAAATGTAATACATTACAATAACGGATACAAATATGTTATTTAATAATAAACTTAGTAATTAAGCTATTAATCTTCTAATTGACCAGTTGCCAATTGTTGCTTGTAGATAGCTTTAAGAACTTGTGTACGACGTCTTACTGATTTTTTAGTGAAAGACTGACGATCGCGCAATTGATTTAAAACGCGTGATTTCTCGTACTTTTTCTTGTACTTTTTAAGTGCTTTGTCTATGTTTTCGCAATCTTTAGAATCGATAATGAGCATGATTATATACCCCCTTTTACTGTTTTGGGAATGCAAAAGTAATACATTCTTTCATTCCGCCAAACAAAAAGACTTTTTTTTCATAAAAAATCTCAATATTTTTGAATAGTAGCCTAAGCATACAATTCTTGCTGTATAAATGCGTTTATTTATAAGCATTACAGTTTACACGGTTAATTAGTTTTTACGAATGTATTCAAAAGTTAAAATAGGGATTGGAGTTGCTACTATTGTTGTAGCTTCTTTATTTATTGCCGCATGCAATAAGTGGAAAGACCCTGCCCCATATACCGACCCAAGGCTAACTAATCCGTATTGCAATGATCCTGAAGCAGTAAACTATAACTGGGGCTTTCCCGGAAAACCTGATAATACTGTTTGCTTTTATCCTACCGATGTTTTTAGAGGTACATATATATTAACAGACTCAGTTTACCAAACCAGTACCGGTTTCTTATTGTATGGTTCTGTCGATACTATTCAAATATATGCGCTTTCCCATACCAAGCTGGCAATATTAGGCCTATGTAATGGTGGCGATAGTCTTAAACTTACTGCCGGATTAACAATGGTGGCTAGAGTAGATACTACTGTGGGCGATACTACTGTATTAAGGTGGGGGCAATTACTATGTCGCACCCAAGATACCGTTAGCGGAACTGTTACATTTAGCACCCTAGATTCTTTACTTCATTTTACTTTAGATGTTGTAAGCGATACCGGTACTACCCAACACTTAGGTAAAGCAAAGAAACTGTAGCTTTGCTGCATGTTTACAGGAATTATTGAAACTACCGCCACGGTAGCACATATATCTCAAGAGGGTAGTAATATAAATTTTACTATACAGTCGTCTATTACGCATGAGTTGAAAATAGACCAGTCGGTAGCACATAATGGAGTATGCTTAACTGTTGTAGCAATAAACGGTGACACCTATACAGTTACAGCAGTAGCCGAAACACTAGCTAAAACCAGTTTAGGCACTTGGAAAGTGGGAGATACTCTTAATCTTGAACGTGCATTAATGGCAGGTGCTAGGCTAGATGGTCATTTTGTGCAAGGTCATGTAGATGCGGTGGCTACATGTTTAGAAAAACAGGTGCTTGATGGTAGTTGGCTTTACAAATTTGAATTTCCTGAGCAATTTGCAGCTTTAATGATAGAAAAAGGATCGGTATGCCTTAATGGAGTTAGTCTTACTGTTTTTAATGTAGGTAGAAATCAGTTTATGGTTACTATTATTCCTTATACTTACTCACACACCAATTTTAATACTATAGAAGTAGGTAGTAAGCTAAATATAGAGTTTGATGTACTAGGTAAATATGCGCTTAGGATGTGGGAATTGAAGAGTAATTAATTGCGTTAAAAACAGACCTAGTGTAGTTTGTCTTAAATGATATTGTAAAGCGAAGAGCCTCAGAATTTTCTGAGGCTCTTCGCTTTATGTAGTTACTAATCTAAGATTAGTCGTTGTTTTTACCACGAGCTTTTGCTACTACTTCTTCTTCGATGTTACGAGGAGCAGGAGAGTAGTGGCTGAACTCCATTGTAGAAGTTGCACGACCAGAAGATAATGAACGTAGTTGAGTTACATAACCAAACATTTCGCTCAATGGAACTTTAGCACGAATAACTTGTAAGTTGTTACGGCTATCCATACCTTCTAGCATTGCACGACGACGGTTCAAGTCACCTGTTACATCACCCATGTATTGATCAGGAGTTGTAACCTCAACTTTCATGATTGGCTCAAGCAAAACTGGTTTTGCTTTACGGCCAGCCTCACGGAAGCCTGTTTTAGCACACAATTCAAATGACATAGAGTCAGAGTCAACTTGGTGGAAAGAACCATCAAAAATACGTACTCTCATGCTTTCTACAGGGAAACCTGCAAGAGCACCACTAGTCATAGATGCTTCAAAGCCTTTTTGGATAGGAGCTATAAATTCACGAGGAATAGAACCACCAAAAATATCATTAATGAATTGGAAGTTGCCTTTGCCTTCTTTCAAGAATTCTTCGTCAGCAGGGCCGATTTCGAACATAATGTCAGCAAATTTACCACGACCACCAGATTGTTTTTTATACACTTCACGGTGCTCAATTTTAAGCGAGAATGCTTCTTTATAAGCAACCTGAGGAGCACCTTGGTTAATTTCAACTTTAAACTCGCGACGCATACGGTCAACGATGATTTCCAGGTGAAGCTCACCCATACCTTGTAGGATAGTTTGTCCGGTATCCTCGTCAGTTTTTACGCGAAGTGTTGGATCTTCTTCTACAAGTTTAGCGATAGCCATACCCATTTTATCAACATCCGCCTGAGTTTTAGGCTCAATTGCGATAGCAATTACCGGCTCAGGGATGAACATGTTTTCTAAAACAATTGGGTTTTTCTCGTCGCAAAGAGTATCACCTGTTTTGATTTCTTTGAAACCTACAGCTGCACCAATATCACCTGCCTCGATGAAATCGATTGGGTTTTGTTTGTTGGCGTGCATCTGCATGATACGGCTGATA
>CAYWUY010000009.1:44782-59877 GCA_964461535.1 uncultured Flavipsychrobacter sp. | reverse complement strand
ATGAAATTATATTTGGTTAATTAATGGTAAATATTTGCTGATAATTTAGTTAGATAATCCTTTTTTTGTAGGAAAATATCCATTTTATCTTTCGGGAATCTTAATTTATAGATAGGAGCATTGTACTTTTTATTTTCAAATAACTCATAATCAGGATTCCATCTATTTAATAGTTTTTTATCAACCTTTAACTCATGAGCAATAACATCAAATGAAATAGGAGTGTTTAAACGTAAAACAACCATGTTGTTAAGCTCCTCAGTTGTAAAGGTTGGTAATTTAACTGTATTTTGAGTTGCTGAGTTAGCAGAAGGAGTAGTTGTTTTTAAAGGTGGTACTTCTTTATTAAGTACTTCTTTATTATTAACTACTACAGGTACTTCTTCTTCTTTTTCTTTAGCAAACTTAAAGTCCATTGGAACCGTTCCTAGACTAATAAACTTACTTAAATTCTCAAAAATACTTGCAGTTGCTATAAAGGCTAATACATGCCCTTGGGTTTCTTTAGGCAAATATTCTTTTATCTCCCAAAAGTTATGACTACCGGTCTTTTCTATAGCTTTTTGCACAGGCTTGGGACCACTATTATATGCTGCAATAACTAACAACCAGTCGTTTAACTGACTATATAAATAATCTAGATACTTTGTAGCTGCCGCAGTAGATTTTTGTAAGTCTCTGCGCTCATCTTTTTTTCTTGAAACAGACAAACCCATCATTTTTGCAGTTGTTTCCATCATTTGCCAAGGGCCAACAGCTCCGGCATGCGAAACAGCATTATTATTTAATGCGGACTCTATTACTGCTAAATATTTGAGCTCTTTGGGCATATTTTTTTGCGCTAACACCTCATCTATTACAGAAAATGGTGTTGCACTATTGCCCTGAACGGAACTTAATGTACGATTATGACTCTCCATATACTTACGTACGAAGTCATTAACGTATTCGTTCATATCACCAAAATATGCTTTTTCGCCCGCTAGCGGAACTTTTGCATACTGCTTGGATTGCTCTGTACGGATCTGACCGTTACCATGTACAGAATTATCTGCCAATAAACCCCCACCCTTTGCGGTTGGATTGTTAGTAGCTGTAGTATCTGTTTTACTTTTTAGAGCTGTGCTTTTACTAACTACTTTTTGTGCATTGGCACTAAAAGCAATAATAGATGTAAGACATACAGCAGAAAAAAGACCTTTTAATTGCATGTTTATCGTTGTTTAAGCGGTGAAGCATGCAACCCAATATTTGGGAAGCCTACAATTATTTTTACTACTACTTATGAGTAATGTTTATTTAAAAAGAACTATTCTTACTTAATATAATAAATATAACCTATTTATTGGTTATTGTTTGAAGAAGTAGAATTTATTTTATCCTTATCTTTTAATCCACTTTCAATCTCACTTTTAATTCCATCTTTTGCTTCGTTGAATTCACGAATTCCTCTACCTAAGCCTCTTGCTAATTCAGGTATTTTTTTACCTCCGAAGAAAACTATGATAATTAATAACAAAACTATCATCTCTCCACCAGAAGGCATCCACGTCAATAACAAAGGATTAGCGTTTAAAACTGTCATAATTTATATTTTATTGTTTCCTTGATTGTTGATTTACTCAATAGGGTTTAAGCAAATATAGTAGCTTTTCAGTAAAAATACCTACTACTGCCGTCATTATACCCAATTTTAACACATCTAATTAAAAATATAACCATATGTATTATTGCTTTTTAGTTAATGAAGCCGTATACTTTCTCCATCTTTCTATTACCTCATTCATATCCGCTGGTAGTTCCGAATCATACTTAACTTGCTGACCTGTAGCAGGATGTATAAAACCCAATTCCTTTGCATGGAGTGCTTGTCTTGGTAACATTGCTAAGTTATTTTCTACGAATTGCTTGTACTTTGCGTGAATAGTTCCTTTAACAATTCTGTCACCGCCATAAGTAGCATCTCCAAAAAGTGGATGGCCAATGTGCATCATGTGCACCCTTATTTGGTGTGTACGCCCGGTTTCTAATCTCAACTCAACCAATGTTACATAGTTGAAGCGTTCCAATACTTTATAGTGTGTAATAGCTTCTTTACCATGATCCCCTTCCGGATATGCCGCCATTATTTTTCTATATCTTAAATTTCGGCCTATATGAGCTACTATTGTACCTTCATTTTCTGGTAGGTCTCCCCATACTAAAGCTATATATCGTCTATGAACGGTATGATTTTTAAACTGCGCAGCTAAAAATGACATGCTCTCATCATTTTTAGCAATTAATAGCAATCCAGAGGTGTCCTTATCAATTCGATGAACCAGACCTACCCTATTTAGCTTCTCCGTATTTACATCTATTTGCTTAAGATGCCAGGCTACACCATTTACTAGTGTCCCACTATAATTACCACATGCAGGATGAACTACTAGTCCGGCAGGCTTGTTAATGATCATTATTTCCTCATCCTCATAAGCTATACTTAGAGGCATTTCTTCCGGAATAATTTCTTCACTTTCAGGTCTTCTGGTTTCAAAAATGGTAATTACATCGTCTGGCTTTACTCTATGATTTGTTTTAACCTTCTCATTATTCACCAATATATATCCTTGCTCAACAGCTTGTTGAAGCTTATTTCTGGTAGCTCCTTCTAGCTTGTTAAGTAAAAACTTGTCGATTCTTATTGGCTCTAACTTTTTATGGGCTGTTATTTGCAGTCTAATCACGGGTTCATCACCAGATTCTGCTACATCATCTTCAGGCTCTTCATCATCCCATATATCTTCTGCTATATCTTCAGTTATCATTATAATGTATTCTAAATATCCTAATTGTTACTTTTTTAACCATGAAACATCACCATCTACCCATTTATTTATGTAAGAGGGATCTAATTGATAGTATGCAGCTTTGCTTTCAAGTTCTGCTTTGCCATTGTTAAACCAAAGTATAGAAGGTACTCCTGGTCCCGCTAGCTGTATAAATTCATCGGTATGGTGTAAGTATAGAAAGTACGGAACATCATCTGCATGAGTTTCTTTAAAAAATGCCGCTTTCTGTTCTTCTGCCCCACTCAAAACCATATATAGCGGATATTCAGGGTGCTTATTATGAATTAAGTGAAGTAGATATGCTGCTTTTTTACAATGTGGGCATGTTAAGCTCATAAACGCAACTATTTTTTTGCCACTCCTTAATTCCCATTGTGGTTTATTATCAAATTTATAAAGCAAATCCAAGTCAACAGGCCTTTTGTTTACTACTGGTGCGCTTCCTGTATATATTGTATTATACAAAAAAGGAGCTACTATACATACAAATGCCAATACTATACCTAAAACGTCTTGATATTTATACAGTTTTCCCGGGTATATTTTGTATAAAACAATGGTCATAACAGCCATTACAATGTTTTTCATAATGGCTTGTAATGGAGTCATAGCTAGTTTGTCACCAAAGCAACCACAGTTTCCAGTATTACCTTGTTGGAATACTAACACTAATAGATATATAGTAAAAATAGATAACAATACAAGTATTGCAGGGTATGTGATTTGTTTAAGAAATATATGCCCTAGTAGAAGTGTACCTAATATTAATTCAAATCCTATTAGAATTCTGGCTATTATTTGTGAAGCCAGCATGCTGTTTATACCTAAATCTATAAATGTCCATTGAAAGTTATCAATAGCATTATCGTTATATATTTTACTATATGCAGAAAAAAAGAATACTGACGCCAATAAGACAGTCAGTATAAATCCTATTATATTTTTAATAGTGAATACTTTAGAGGTATCGCTATTCATAAGGCTAAGTATGTTTATTAGTGTTTATACAAAAAATGCCTTGAAACACATTAGTATAAATCGCAAGATTCAGTAGTTGTAATTCCATTATTTACGTAAGTGCCAGACTCTTTTTTGCATTTGTCTTCTGCGGCAGATTTTGTATCAGTGATCTCATATTCTTTAACAACCGAATCCGGAATACCAGGCATACCAGTATAATTAAGAGTACATCTACATGTATACTTTTTATTACATGATGTGGTTGCAAATAAACTTACCGATAGAGCTATTACAGCAATTGTTGCTTTTTTCATATGTAATTAATATGTTTTATTTGTTGTTTATTAGTCTTACTTGATAATATCCCCATAAATTTCTGTCATAACCTCTTTTTTGTGCAATTCCTGTTTTGTAATGTGTTTTTGAAAATGGACTTGCATTATAAAATAAGTTATAGGCTTTTGTTCCAATTGCACCAACAAGACCTGCATAATACATTCTTTTCACAGACTTATATACTTCTTTAGATACATTATTTAGCCTATCAACAGAAAATTTATATTCTTCAGACATTTTATAGAGTTCATCAATACATAGGAAGTCAGACATTGCCCATCCATTTAACATAGTTAGCATATCTTTTTCTTTTGTTATATCGTACCATTCAGGCTTAAAAATATCAGCAACAAGTATAGAGCCTCCTGGCTTAATTATCCGGCTCATTTCTTTAAAAAAGAGCCTTTTATCTGTCGCAGTTTGCATACTTTCTATGCACCACGCATAATCGAAGGTATTATCAGGGAAGTAAGTATTAGTGTAATCTTGTACTGAAAATTCAACTTTATCTGATACTCCTTTTTCCTTTGCTAAGTTTGTAGCTGTTTGTTGCTGCTTCTTGCTTAGTGTTATTCCTTTTACTTGGCATCCTTGCATTTTAGCAAGGTATATACTTGACCCACCAATACCACATCCAGCATCAAGTACTAAATGCCCCTTACCTATGCCCCCCAACTCCATTAATTGTTTATTAGAATTAAGTACTGCTTCCGATAAATTTTTGGTGGTATCATCCCAAATTCCATAATGCAGACCCATCCCCTCTTCTAACTTCCAATGCATTCTGTAATGCACTTCAGTTTGATCGTAGTAATCTTCAATATCTTGATTAGAAAACATCCTCATTTACTGCATTATTTTTAGCAAATGTAATATTCTTATACCACCTTAAAAAGTTAGAAAACATACATCTAGTTATCAACACCATTTTTATGTGATTAGAATATAAAATCTACATGAACTTTATAACTTTTAGCAGTACATTTGCACAATTTGTTTTTTCATGAATACTTCTCGTACAATAGTTCCTGCCTGGTTGTTATTAAAAGACGGTACAATTTTTAAGGGTAAATCATTTGGTGCTACTGGCACATCTGGTGGAGAAATATGCTTCAATACCGGCATGACTGGCTATCAAGAGGTTTTTACTGACCCTTCTTACACCGGACAAGTGTTAATTATGAATAATGCCTATGTTGGAAACTATGGCGTGAACGAAGTTGATGTAGAAAGTAACTCGGTAAAAATTAGTGGTTTAATATGTAAGAATATATCTTACCAATATTCAAGAATGACTGCCACTGATAGTTTGGAGAATTATTTAGTTAAAAATAATATAGTTGCTATATATGATGTTGACACAAGAGCATTGGTGCAACACATACGCACTAAAGGCGCAATGAACTGTGTTATATCAACCGAACATAGCTCACTAGAGGCACTATCCGCTGCTTTGAACAATGTTCCGGATATGGATGGCTTGGAATTATCATCTCAAATTTCAACAAAGGAAACTTATACTCTAGGCGATGTAAATGCACCAATTAAAATTGCTGTACTTGATTATGGTGTTAAAAAGAATATAGTGCAGTGTTTAGTAGATAGAGGTGCGCATGTAAAAGTATTTCCTGCAAAAAGTCCTCTAGCTGAATTACAATCTTTTAATCCTGATGGTTATTTTATTTCAAATGGTCCAGGCGATCCAGCTTCTATGGATTATGCAGTTGACACCGTGAAAGAAATATTATCAACTGGCAAGCCATTATTCGGTATTTGTTTAGGACACCAATTATTAGCCAGGGCAAACGGTATAACTACCTACAAAATGCACCATGGTCATAGAGGTCTTAATCATCCGGTTAAAAATTTACAAACAGGAAAAAGTGAAATAACAACCCAGAATCATGGTTTTGGTGTTGATCCTGAATCTGTTAAGTCGACACAAAATATAGAAATTACTCATATTAACCTTAACGATGATTCTATTGAGGGTATTAAAATGACAAACTATCCTGCTTTCTCAGTTCAATATCACCCTGAGGCTACACCTGGTCCTCATGACTCAAGATATTTATTTGATGACTTTATTAATTTGATTCGCCAACATCAAAATAATTAATTCTCATAAGTATTACTAATGCAATTGTTTTTATAATTTACCATTCATCAATTTAGGGCAAACTAAAACATATAATGAAACAAGAGAAAATTTTAATAATAGGTGCCGGTGGTCAGATAGGTGTAGAACTTACACTAGCTTTGAGAAAACTATATGGTGAAAACAATGTTTTTGCCTCAGATATAAGAGACACCCCTCACCCATTATTAAAAGATAGTGGTCCATATCTTGTTTTAGATGCTATGAATGGTAATGCCATTTTAGAAACAATAAAAAAAGAATCTATAACTCAAATATATCTTCTTGCAGCTCTATTATCAGCTACTGGCGAAAAAAATCCTAAACTGGCATGGGATATTAATATGAATAGTTTACTGCAAGTATTGGACATAGCAGTGCAAGAAAAACTAACTAAAGTATATTGGCCTAGTTCTATAGCTGTATTTGGCCACACTACTCCGCATCATAATACTCCACAAGCTACAATAGTAGAGCCTAAAACTGTATATGGTATAAGTAAATATGCCGGAGAGTTATGGTGTCAGTATTACAATCAGCGTTGGGGTTTAGATGTTAGAAGCTTGAGATATCCTGGTTTAATAAGTTGGAAGTCAGAACCAGGTGGTGGTACTACTGATTATGCTGTAGATATATATCATCATGCGCTTAAAACAAAGAGTTACAGTTGCTTTTTATCAGAAAATACATATTTACCAATGATGTATATGGATGATGCGATAAGAGGCACAATAGAGTTGATGGAAGCTCCAGCTGAAAAAATCAAAACCAGAATGTCTTACAATTTGTCAGCAATGAGTTTTTCACCTAAAGAAATAGCTACATCTATCCAAAAGCATATTCCTGACTTTCAAATATCTTATGCACCTGACTTTAGACAACAAATTGCTGACGGCTGGCCTAAAAGTATAGATGATAGTGCAGCAAGAACAGACTGGGGCTGGAAACATGAATATGATTTAGATAAAATGACCACAGAAATGCTGACTAATTTGAGCAAATAAATAGCATTGATAAACTTATAATTAAGGACGTAGTTATTGCTACGTCTTTTTTTATACCCTTTTAAGCTTTAGAATCCAGTGGTATAATTGAGAAAATAGTAAAACTAGAAGTGCGCCAAATACATTAAGCCATAAGAATGATACTATATCTAAAATATAAATATAACATATGGCTACTTCCGTAATAATTGCAGCAATGAAAACAGCATCTGCTTTTATATGCTTCATAAAAAAAGCTACCAAAAATATTCCTAATATAGTACCATAAAATAGCGACCCTAATACATTTACTGCCTCAATTAGAGAACCTAGATTAGCTGCAAACATGGCAATAGCTATACAAAAAATACCCCAGCCCAAGGTGTGTAGTCTACTTACGCTTACATTATTTAATAATACATCTTGCTTACTTGCCTTAAGTATTAAGTGAAAGTCTATTAACGATGACGAAGCTAAAGAATGTAATGCTGCCGATATAGAACCCCATGACGCTAGTATAATTACCGCAAATATTAATCCTACGAGACCTACAGGCAAGTTGTGCTTTACAAAATATAAAAATATATAGTTAGTGTCGTTCACGTCGGCCGATATACCTGATGCATGCATGGATTTGTGTAGCTTTATTCTGCTGCTATCCATGGCTTTTATTAATGCTATTCTGCTAGCTTTAACCTCAAAGTCATTACTGTAAGCTAAAGATTTTGTATTCTCTTTTAGTTTATTAGATAGCTCATTCCAAGTATTTTCATATTGATAAGCTTCAGCTTTATGGATTTGCTTGTATTTACTGTATGCAGTATCATTGAAAGATACAGGTGCTGCATTTATACTATAATAAACAAATAAAATAACCCCAATAGATAAAATAAAAAACTGCATGGGTATTTTCATAGCACCATTCATAAGCAATCCCATTTTACTACTTGTATCATCTTTTGCAGTTATGTATCGCCCAACCTGACTTTGATCTGTACCGAAGTAAGATAAAGCAAGGAAAAAGCCTCCAATTATACCACTCCAAATGTTATACTTATCTTTCCAATTGAATGATGTTTCAATGATGTTCATTTTACCGGATAGTCCGGCAATTTTAACTACATCATTAAACTGAATATCGTGAGGTAATTGATTAAATAATATGCACGCAGCTAAGACCATACTACCCATAATGATGGTAAACTGAAGTTTCTGCGTATGTGCAACAGCATTTGCACCACCCCAGCAGGTATATATTATTAGTATACCACCTGTTATAATGTTGGCTATATAAATATGAATACCAAGAATGGTTGACAGAATTATTGCCGGGGCATAGATGCTGATACCTGTAGATACTCCACGAGACAGTAAAAACAAAAAAGCAGTTAGTATTCTTGTTTTTTTATCAAATCTTTCTTCTAAATAAGAGTAGGCAGTATATACTTTCAACCGTCTAAAAATGGGTATAAATATTGCACAAATTGCTATCATGGCCAGGGGTAGACCAAAATAGTATTGAACAAAACGCATACCATCTACATATGCCTGTCCCGGTGCCGATAAAAATGTAATGGCACTAGCCTGTGTAGACATTATACCTAATAATACAATGTACCAAGGAAACTGCCTATCTGCCAATAAATAACTGTGTGCATCTTTTTGGTTTTTACCTTTAATTATCCCATATGTTGTTATAATTACAAGTGTAATAACCAGTACTATCCAATCAATCAGGCTCATTTACCAAAGATTACTTATCCACCAAAAAAATATTATTTGTATTATAAGAAATAGAAATAACGCCCAATACTTTTTTGTCCATTTATCCAAGATGAAAAGTTTACTACTCAAATATAGCTGTATATAAACAAAATAATACCCGGCACGGTGGCCGGGTATTATAAACTATTTCTATAAACCTATTATGACAATTCGGGGTATAAAGGAAATTGTTTCATATACTCGTTTATTTCAGATTTAACTGTAACTATTACAGTGTCTTCATCAGCATTCATAAGCACTCTATCAATCCAATTTACAATTTGCTCCATATCTTTTTCTTTCATGCCTCTAGTTGTAATCGCAGGAACACCTACTCTTATACCTGAGGTAATGAACGGAGATTTATCATCATATGGAACCATATTTTTATTAATGGTAATATCAGCTCTCACAAGTGTATTTTCTGCCTTTTTACCACTAATATTTTTATTACGTAAGTCAATTAATAACAAGTGATTATCAGTGCCGCCGGATACAATATCATACCCTTTATTATTAAATGCAGCTTCCATAGCCTTGGCGTTTGATAGAATCTGTTTGGTATATACCAAATAGTCATCTTGTAGTATTTCGAAAAATGCTACTGCCTTGGCAGCTATAACATGCTCAAGAGGGCCACCTTGCGTACCGGGGAACACAGCTAAATCTATCATTTGGCTTAGTGTTCTAGTTTCTCCTTTAGGACCTTTAACTCCCCATGTATTTTCAAAATCATTTTTCATCATGATTAATCCACCACGTGGGCCTCTTAATGTTTTATGAGTTGTGGTAGTTACAAAATGACAATGATCGAATGGACTATTAAGGAGTTTTTTAGCTATTAAACCTGCAGGATGCGATATGTCTGCTAATACAAGAGCACCAACTTTATCTGCTATGGCTCTTATACGTTCATAATCCCAATCTCTACTATACGCTGATGCACCACAGATTATTAATTTAGGTTTATGGGTAAGGGCTTGCTGTTCCATCATTTCATAGTCAATGGTTCCAGTTTCTTTTTTTACGCCATAATGTACAGCCTTATATAACTTACCAGAAAAATTCACAGGCGAACCATGTGTTAAGTGTCCGCCCATACTCAAATCCAAACCTAATATTGTATCACCAGGCTGTAAAATAGCAAGCATAAGCGCAGCATTAGCTTGAGCACCACTGTGAGGTTGTACATTGGCATAGCTTACACCAAAAATTTCTTTAGCTCTATCTATAGCTAGTTGTTCACTTTTATCTACTACTTCGCACCCACCATAGTATCTTTTACCCGGATAACCTTCTGCATATTTGTTGGTCATAACACTACCCATAGCATGCATTACTTGTAAACTAGTAAAGTTTTCAGATGCTATTAGTTCTATACCGTGGCGTTGTCTTTCTAACTCTTCATTTATTAAACCAAAAATGGCTGTATCGCGTAGCATAATCTTTCAATTTTCGTCGCAAAGATAACAGACTTAAAAATATTGGTAGCCTATATTATTCTTTGTAATCCATAGATAATAATTCGTTTATTTTGTAGCACTATTATGGAGCAAACAACCAGTAACAAAAGCAGTAAACTAACCATATATATAATTGTAGCTATGGTCTTAGGTATAGTAGTAGGCTATTTTATTAATACTGCTATTTCTAATAAATCTATATCTAACCCAGATAGAATATTCGAATATCTAAGTATTCCGGCTGATATATTTTTACGCCTTATAAAAATGATTGTAGCACCACTAGTACTTACTACACTTGTAGTGGGTGTAGCCAAACAAGGAAGTGCAAAAAGCATAGGCAGAATTGGTGGTAAAACTATGCTATGGTTTTTAGGAGGTTCTTTTGTTAGTTTATTTCTAGGTATGCTGCTTGTTAATTTTTTTCAGCCCGGTATAAATATGCATTTACCATTGCCCGAGGCTACGGCAAGTACATCTGCTAATCACGCCTCAATAAATTTAAAGGATTTCATTTCCCATATTTTTCCCACTAGCATTTTTGATGCCTTAGCTAAAAATGAAATATTGCAAGTACTGGTATTTTCAATTTTCTTTGGAATAGCTACTGCTAGTATTGGAGAGAAGGGAAAAATAGTGATAGAAATGATGGACGCCGCGGCGCATGTAATTTTAAAAATTACAGGTTATGTAATGGGGGTAGCTCCATTAGCTGTTTTTGGTGCCATGGCATCTGTAATAGCTAAGCAAGGCTTGGGCATACTTGCTACTTACAGTAAATTCATTGGTGAATTTTATTTGGGTCTTGGCATTCTATTTATTATACTGGTAGGGGCAGCATTTATTTTTATAGGTAAAAAAGTAGTAGCTATGCTCCGTCACATTAAAGACCCGGCACTCATAGCATTTTCAACTAGTAGCAGTGAGGCTGCTTTTCCCAAGTTAATGACAGAATTAGAGCGACTTGGTTGCGATGATAAAATTGTAAGTTTTGTGTTGCCATTGGGATATTCATTTAACCTTGATGGCTCGATGATGTATATGACATTTGCATCATTATTTATTGCTCAAACTTATGGTATTCATCTTGATGGTGCTACGCAGATGAGTATGCTGCTAGTACTTATGCTTACTAGTAAAGGTATTGCAGGAGTTCCTCGCGCATCATTAGTAGTTATTGCTGGTACTTTAGCTACCTTTAATATTCCTGAAGCTGGCTTAGCTTTATTATTAGGTATAGACCCTCTACTAGACATGGGACGTGCTGCCATGAATGTAGTGGGCAACAGCGTAGCTACAGTAGTAGTAAGTAAACTTGAAAAAGGTTTGAAATAGTTACTTGTTTAAACTCCACTGACAAATTCATGAATCTCAGCAGACTCATGAGCACTTATCCTATCCAGATATAATATGGTGTATTGCCCATCAGGTGCTCGTTCAAACATTGGCAAGAATTTAGCCCCATACCGCAACTGACGATATATGTAAGATGTTCTTTGCTGTACTGTATTGGAAAAATGATCGTCGAAGGCTTTAACATATACCATCAATTCCATTCTTGAATCTGATAATTGCTGTTTTGTTAAGCTATAAAGTGGACTCTCTTCAGTAATATTATGTACTACTGTCCAGCTAGAGGCTAATGAGTTTATTTTACTAAGTTCTAGCGGTAGATTATAAAATTTAGTAACTCTGTTGCCTTCATCGTCCATATGAAGAGCCAATGTTACTTGGGTTTCAACATCTGTAAGATGATTATTTTTATAAGTTGCCATTCTAAACATCAATGCCTTGCCAGATTTATAGGGGGCAATTAATAAATCATCCGAAAATAGTATATAGGCTTTGGGTTTGGAGAATCTTCCATATATCAAACCAGTAACAACAGCAAATGATAATATACCTATTAAAGATTCCGTAGAAGCTATAAAGTTAGTTAGCCATCCATCAGGCGCAATATGTCCATAGCCAACTGTTGTTAATGTTTGCGAACTAAAGAAAAAAGCCTCTAAAAATCTTTCGAAAATAGTATCTACTTTGTTGGTACCAGATAAATGTTCTACGCCGGTAATGAAATAGATTACTGCAAAAAATAGATTTGTTATAGTATAAAAGATAAAAATTGTTAGTAAAAACATACTTCTATCCATTCTCAATAAAGTATGATAAAGACTTATTCTCTCATAAAATGGCATGCCTGTTTTCTTAAGGTTTGTTGTGCCATCTCTATTTAATAAACGAGTTCCTTCTTGGCTACTATTTGCGCCAAATCCAGAGTTGTTTATGTCTTTAAGTTTATTCCTATTATTAGATATTGCCATTATATTTTACTGCGTTTTATCTCAAATGCCAGCATTAATAGTATTGTAATAACTAAGGTTGCTGTGCCAATAACTAATGATTCTAAGTTATTATTTACTGTAATTACAATTTTATGTAAGAAGAAAAATATAACCAAAGAAATAGTCATTTTAATAATCCAATTTTTTATTGGTAATATTAAATACCACTTTGTATCTAATTGTTTAGATGAAGCAAACAAATAATATATAGCTTGAATATAAGTGCTTATAACAAAACTAAATGCTACCCCAGGCAAACCAAATAATAAGTATAGTGGGTACATAATTGTTGATGCCAATATCAATTCAAATAAAGCTCCATTTAATATGGTTTTTCCTTGATGCATTTTTTGTAATACGGTGGTAAAACTAAATGCCCTAACAGGTAGAATAAATAAACTAGCTATAAATACAGGTATAGATGCAATATATTTTTCTGATAAAAGAGTAGTTATGAGTTCTCTATTGAAAAATAATAAAAAAGCAAACAAAGGAAAAACAACAACAGATAGCATTTTACCTGTTTGTTGCATAAGTTTAACAAGTGTTATTTTAAGCTCTTCATCGCTTGTTTTATTAGTATTTATTAACACTGCACTACCTGCTGCACTTAGTAGTATAGGTAAAAATGGAATATTTTGTGCACCATTATAATAAATTGCAGACATTGTAGACGACAGCAATAGTGTAATGACGAACTTGTCTATGTAGGTAGATAAAACTTGAATAATGTCATATATGCCCAAGTGTAAAAGTAGTTTGCCGTTATTTTTACTTTCTGTTGTTGTATGCATTTGTTGCATTGTATCAATAACATTAAAACACTTAAACATTTGTAACAATAACTTCAGACCACCTATTATGGCTAGGTATGAAAAAAGCCTATTTAAAGAAAATGAGGTGTTTACAAATTCATAGTGAATGTATACGAATAGTATGCCATGTAAAATGTTAGAAATAAATATAAAGAAGTAACTTTTACATACAATTAAATAAGATTCTATAATAGTTGAGAGCACATAAATAACAAAAATTAGAAATGGAAGTACTATACCAGATGATATATTGCCCATTTGTAATCCAGAAAATATTGCTGCTAATACAATAAGTAATAGCAAATAGCTGGCAAGTTGTGGTTTAGTAATTAGGGAGAACTTTTTTATAATTTCCGTAGCTGAATATGTAGTAATGAAATTATGTAAACCAAATAAAGCAATAGGTGTAAGCACTAACAACTGGACCCAAAAAGCCTGATATTTGCCATATACAGATGGTTCTAGTTGGTGTGAGAAAAAAATAACCACCCATAGATTAGCTATAGATGGCAGCATTCTTATAATAAATATTAGTACAGAGTCTTTAATCAGGCTATTTAGTTTTGGCATAGTTTATACATTCTTCCTGATTTATATACTTTATAATTTTTGCAGGATTACCAGCAATCACACAATACCCTTCCGTAAATGATTTTGTTACCACACTACCGGCACCCACTATCGTAAAATCGCCAAGTTCAACCTCTGGTAATATTACAGCACCCATACCTATCCAGCAAAATTTTCCAATTTTAATAGGTTTGGCTTTAATTGAACGATCATTATTAATAAAATCATGATTGCCAGATACTAGACCTACATTGGGACCAATATTAGTATAATCACCAATAGATATACCATTTTGCGCATTTATATATACTCCCGGTGAATCTCCTGGATAAACCCCTACTCCTCTAATTATTTTATGGGCACAATGTATAGTTGTTGTATGATGTATAGCCCAACTAACATCAGCATTTTGACGTAAAAATTTCCTAAACAATATATCTGTAAAATGGAAGCCCAAACTCATTTCGGGCCTCCATCCCAATAACTTTTTTATATAACGAGACAATATTTAGAGAATTATTATCTGTTAAGTTAATCTTTCTTTTTTACTCCCACAAATAATGCAGCTCCACATAATAGTAATAGTGCTATACTACTGCCTACAGCTATTGGTTTGTTTTTGTAAAAACTATCTGGATAAAACTTGAACTCGATCTTATTTTTACCGGCTGGTACCTTTATAGCTCTTAAAACGTAGTTAGCTCTTACTATTGGTGTTTCTTTACCATTTATGTATGCTTTCCATCCATGAGGGTAATATATATCTGAAAATACCGCTACTCCATCTTTACTATTATTTGATTCAAATGAAAGTTCATCTAAACCATATTGAGTTAGCTTGATAGTGGCAGCACTATCTTTTCCAAAATTGTTTGCTGCTAGCTGAGATTTAAA
>CAYWUY010000009.1:0-44682 GCA_964461535.1 uncultured Flavipsychrobacter sp. | reverse complement strand
AATACTTCGCCATTCATTTTTTGCAATTGGCGTTCAATTAAATCTTGATAGATTTCCATTTTTGCTGGCGAGTATCCACCTACACATTTATGGAAATAAGATTGAACGGCATCGTTGTAAGTATCTTTTGATAAATCAAATACTCTGTAGTATGGATCTTTATCTTGAAGAATTTGTTGGTCTACTTGACGAGGTTCAAATACTGTTTCGTATTCAGAAGGATCTTTATATTTTTTGTCATTCAAATATGCATGAGCAGTCGGCCATAAGTCTACAAAGAATAGTGCTGCTACACCACCAATAAGTACAGTGCTTTTAATACGGTCGTTTATATAAGCCCATAATAAACCTGTTGCAACCAGTATATAAAAACCACTTAATAAACCACTCTTCATAGCTAAAGAAGCTCTATCTTCTTTAAGTGCTTTTAATATTTCAGCAGGTAATTGTGCATCACCGGGACCTGTAAAATCAAAGAACATACTACTACCTAGCCCTAATAATAAACATAAACCGGCTGTAATACCTCCCGCTACTTTAATTTTTTTCCAAAGTTCTGCCTTATTCTTACTTTCATCAATAATGGCTTGAACAGCCCAAACACCAAACATTGGGAATAGCAATTCTGCAACAACTAATGCCATTGATGGAGTACGGAATTTATTCAACATGGGTAAGTGGTCGAATAAAAAGTAGTTTACCGCTTCAAAATTTTTACCCCAAGACAATACTATACTGATCAAAGTAGCAGATAAAATCCACCATTTGTGGGCACTTTTTACTACCAAAAAGCCTAGTACAAATAAAAAACAAACTACTGCACCAAAGTATACTGGTCCACTAAGAACCGGCTGAGGTCCCCAATAAAGCGGTAATTCATCATAAGCTTCGCCTACAATTTCTTTTGTTTTTGGTGCTTTATCAGCAGATTCGTTTGATGCACCACCGTATAAATAAGGTATCATTAAACAAAACGTTTCACCTATGCCATTACTCCATCTGAAAGCATAGTCTTTATCTAATCCACCATTTGTTTTTTTGTCATGTCCTTTTAATTCACTACCCCCACCTCTCATTGTTTCTTTTGCATACTCTTGGGTGGTCATAATAACAGGTAGAGAAGGACCTACACCTATTCCGGCTACTGCTAATGCAATACCTGATGCAATTAAATATTGTTTTATTTGGCCATTTTTTAGGGATGTAAACAGCATAACTACACCAAATGACACAAAAATGAATAGATAATAGTATAGTACCTGAAAGTGGTTGTTAGATATCATAAGAGCTAAAAACACTCCCCAAAGAGCAGCTCCAATAAGATATTTTCTGTCATATATTAAATATAGGCCTGCCAATGCTGCCGGTAGATAGCCCATAGTGAGCATTTTTGTTTCATGCCCTACAGCTATAATTATAGGATTATATGTTGAAAATGCATAAGCAAATGCTCCAGCAGCAGCTAGCCATGGGTTTATTTTCAATATGCGCATAAGCAAGTAAAAGCACACCATAGCAATAAAAAAGAAATATGCAGGCTTGCCTATCGCTTGCAGCACCTGTTGTATATATACTGTATAATTATTATTGCTGGCACCTACATATATAGTATAGCTGGGCATACCGCCAAACATACTATTAGTCCATAATGCATCTTTATGAGTGCTTTCGTAATATGTTTTTGCTTCTTGGCTCGCTCCAATCCATGATACATTATCATGTTGCATTAGTTTTTTGCCTTGTAATTGTTGATAGCAAAACAATAGGGAAACAGCAGCAAACACTAAGATTGCTATAAGGTCGACTCTTGCTTTTTTAAGATCGAATTGCATATTGTGTATTTATGGTAACAAAAATAACCGTTCTATTGGGTTGTTGAAGTCAAAACTAAAAAAACTTTGTAGTTAGCAATGTCAATTAACCTTAATTATTGAAATATTAAAGTGAATTTATACAAAAGAAGCCTAGATGCTTACGAAATAAAAATATACGATAATATTTGTAACATTATCTTCTTCTACACGACTAACAAGAGTACTACACAAATAAAATACAGACACTATATGCTTCATATTCAAGATTTATCTAAAACTTATCCAAATGGTGTACATGCTTTAAAAAATGTGACACTACATATATCTAACGGAATGTTTGGTCTACTAGGTCCTAATGGAGCCGGTAAATCGTCTCTCATGAGAACCATTGCAACCTTACAAGATGCAGATTCGGGTAGTATTACATTTGGAAGTATAGATGTTTTTAAACAAAAAGAAGAGTTAAGAAAAGTACTTGGCTATTTACCACAAGAATTTGGCGTATATCCTAAGATATCTGCTGAAGAAATGTTGCACTATATAGCCAGGCTTAAAGGCATAGTAAATAACGGAGAAAGGAATGACCTAGTAAAATCGTTATTGGAGCAAGTTAATCTATATCAACATCGTAAAAAATATTTAGGAGGCTATTCCGGTGGTATGAAGCAACGCTTTGGTATAGCACAAGCACTAATTGGAAATCCTCAACTTATAATCGTAGATGAGCCTACTGCTGGTTTAGATCCTGCTGAAAGATTAAGATTTAATAATCTATTGAGTGAAATTGGAGAAAATATAGTGATTATTCTTTCTACACACATTGTTGAAGATGTAAGCGAGTTGTGTAATGATATGGCTATCATTGCTAGTGGTCAGGTAATGCAACAAGGTCATCCGGATAAATTAGTAATGTCGTTAAAAGATAGAATATGGTCTAAAAGAATAGCGAAAGATGAATTAGCTACTTATCAAGCTATGTATAAGGTTATTTTATCGAAACGTGCATCGGGTGCCATTGTTGTATACGTGTTGAGCGACAATCATCCGGGAGATGGTTTTGAGGCACATAAAGCTACATTGGAGGATATTTATTTTTCTAACATCGCTTAATCTCGTATTATATGTTTTCAAGTATATTCTTTTTCGAGGTTAAGAGTCTTTTAAAGACCTCTTCCACATATATTTATTTTGGTATACTCTTATTAGTATCCTTTTTTATAGGTTTAATGATAGGTGGTGCATTCGACGGTATGCAGTTAGACCTTGCCGGAGAGAAAATAATGGCAAACTCACCTGTTGTTATAGATGCATTTTATTCATTTATAGGTGGTTGGATTGGAGCTATAATAGTTGTAGCAATAGTTGGTAATTCTGTATTGAAGGATTTTAAATATAATTTTCATAATCTAGTCTTTTCAACCCCAATTACAAAGTTTGATTATTTATTTGGTCGATACGCGGGCTCAGTGCTAGTTACTTTACTTGTAATGACTGGTCCTGCTATTGGTATTATGCTTGCATATGCAAGTCCCTGGGTAGACGCTGCTAAAATTTCTACTTTCTCTATTCTACCCTATTTAAATACTTATTGGCAAACAATTATTCCAAATGTTATACTTGAAGGAGCACTCTTTTTTGCAGTAAGTGTATTAGCTAGAGATATTTTTATTATATGGGTATCTCTTATAATATTTTGGGTAGCCACGGGCGCTTCTAATTCATTTATAGGCTCATTACAATACGAAACAATTTCGGCATTACTTGATCCATTTGGTGGAAATGCTAAAAGGCTAATAAGTAAATACTGGAGCATATATGATAAAAACAATCAACTATATGCCATGTCAGGTTTATTCTTAATGAATAGATTATTGTGGCTATTAATATCAGCCTTAACATTTATTGTCGGATATATTGGTTTTAGTTTTAGTGCGCAAGCTGGAAGATTAAGTTTTAAAAAGCCTGCCACTGGAATTTCAAATCCTAAAACTGCGCCTATAACTGCTCATAGGATTGTACTACCCAAAGTACATCAAGAATACACTACAAAAGTACATTTAAGTAATTTAATAGGTTTGTCTGTAGATGAATGTAAGCAATTACTCCGCAATACTTATTTTAGAATAATTGCTTTATTCGGTTTATTACTGTTATTCTTAACCTCTAGTCAAGCAGGAAAAATATTTGACACGGCTACATTTCCCGTTACAGGTGAATTAGTTGAATATTTTAGTGGCACTTTCAAATTATTCATAGTTCTGTTAACTATCATATTTTCTGGAGAAACATTGTGGAGAGCTAGAGAACAGAAGATGGATAATATTATTGATGCTCTTCCTGTGCCTAGTTGGGTATTTTATATAAGTAAGCTTATTGGTATAATATTCATGCAAGTTATTTTGCTTGGTATAATAATAGTAGCAAGTGTTATAGTTCAAGCATTTAAAGGATATTATAATTTTGAATTAGGTTTATACTTTACATATTTATATGGCTTTGGTTTAATTGACTTAGTGCTGTTAGCTATTGTATCTATGTTTATACAGACCTTATCTAAAAACAAGTTCGTTGGTTACTTTATTACAGCATTGTTCTATATATGGACAACAACAATTGCAAGTCTAGTGGTAAAGCACAATTTATTGATTTATAGTTCTGACCCGGGAGTTGTTCACTCTGATATGAATGGATTTAGCGCTGTATCATATCCATTTTTTGTTTATAAATTATATTGGAGCGGTTTAGCAATTATATTGGCTGCTTTAACTTCATGGTTATGGAATAGAGGTACAGTTCAAGGATTAAAGTGGAGAATAACTCAAGCTGGCGTAAAAGCTAGAGGCAATTATTTAAAAGTTATTGCATTAGGTACTATTATATTTTTAGGCTGTGGAAGCTTTATTTATTATAACAATAATGTACTAAATAAGTATAGAACTTCTTTCCAATCAGAAGAGATAATGGCCCAATATGAGAAAAAATATAAGAAGTTTCAAAATAGGCCGCAACCAAAAATAGGTGCAGTAAAGATTAATGTAGATATATTCCCACATAATCACAGTTTACAAGCTAAAGGTGTTTATACGCTTTACAATAAAACACAATCCTCTATAGATTCTATACATCTAGTGTTTAACGGAAACGTAAAGATTGGTAAAGTTGAATTTATTGGGGTGCCCAGTACACTGGCTATGAATGATGAAGATTATGATTACAGAATATATAAGTTACAAAAGCCACTGAATCCAGGAGATAGTGTATCCATGTCATTTAGTGTAGAATTAGCTGAAAATGGGTTTGCTCATAATTTTGGTGGGTTGAGTTTGCCTTTGGACAATGGAACTTTCTTAAATAATGAGAATTTCTTACCCAATATTGGTTACAATCCTGCTGCTGAGTTATCAGATAATGATGATAGAAAAAAACATGGATTGGGTTACAGAAAAACTTCAAATTCAATAGATGATAGTTCACAATATTCAACTAACTTGTTTACTCCAGATGCTGACTTTATATCATTTGACGCAGTTGTAAGTACCATACCCGATCAAATAGCTATAGCGCCAGGGTACTTACAACAAGAATGGACAGCAAATGGTCGACGTTATTTCCATTATAAAATGGACAGTAAAATCATGAATTTTTACTCTTTCTTGTCTGCTCAATATGAAGTAAAAAAGGATAAGTGGAATGATGTAAACATTGAAATATATTATCACAAAGGTCATGAGTATAATTTAGATCGGATGATAAAAGGGATTAAAGCATCTCTAGCGTATTACACTAGTGTTTATACCCCGTATCAGCATAAGCAAGCAAGAATAATTGAATTTCCAAAGTATGCGACTTTTGCTCAATCGTTTCCAAATACTATTCCTTTCTCTGAAGGTATTGGGTTTATAGCCAACGTTGATACCACAGATGAAGAGGCAATTGATTATCCATATTATGTTACTGCTCATGAAATGGCACATCAATGGTTTGCACACCAGCTTATAGGTGCTAATGTGGAAGGTTCAAATATGATGTCTGAGGCACTGGCTGAGTATTCTGCAATTTCTGTGTTAGAGAAAAAATACAGTGAAAACAGAATGAATAAGTTTTTGCACATTGATTTGGATAAATACCTATCTGCAAGATCTCGTGAGAGTGAAATAGAGAAACCATTAGGGCGTGTAGATATAAGTCAACAATATGTTTTTTACCAAAAAGGTAGCATAATTATGCATGGATTAGGTAAGTATATAGGTGAGGATAGTCTAAACATAGCCTTGAAAAGAATGCTTGAAAAATATGCTTTTAAAGGAGCGCCTTATCCTACTACTAAAGATTTAGTTAGAGAAATAAGAAAGGTTACTCCTGATTCTTTACAGTACTTAGTTACAGATGGTTTTGAGAAAATTGTGTTGTATGAAAATGAGATTAAATCTGTAAAAGAGAAAAACATTGCAGGCAAAAAAAATATTGAAATTACAATTGATGTAAAAAAGTATGAAGCTGATACAAATGGTAAGGAAATAATGGTAAGTTGTAATGATTATTTTGAAGTTGGCTTATATAAAAATTCTAAAGATAGAATTACTTTAAATAAATACAAGCTTAAAAGCGGCATTAATACCATTAATATTCCTTCTGACAAAAAAATATATAAAGCAGTAATAGATCCTAGATTCTTGTTAATAGATAAAAAGCCCAACAATAATACTTTAAGGCTAGACGGTGCTAGTTATGGTGATGGTAAAAAGGCTGATGCAGTTAAAGTGAAATCAACTAATTAAAAGGCAAGTATATTTGCTGAATGCAATATTATGATACTATAAATTTCAACCAAGAAAACTATAATAATTCAATTGAGAGTGGCGCAGAATTTGAAAACTGTACGTTTACAAATATCAATATAACCGGGGCAAATTGTAAAGGTGTGGTCTTTAGAGATTGCACCTTTACTAATTGTGATTTAAGCAACGTAAAATTATTTAAAGCTACGTTTCAGAATGTATCATTCATAAATTCTAAATTATTAGGATTACGTTTTGAAGATTGCAATGCATTTTTGTTTGCAATTCACGGTATAGGTTCAATATTTAATTTCTCTGTGTTTCATGGTGTTAATTTAAAATCATCTTCATTCAAAAGATGTGATATGTCGGAATGTGATTTTAGTGAATCAGTTATGTCTGGAATAGATTTGACAAATACAAATTTTGAAAATGCAATTTTTGACAATACTAATCTTGCATATACTGATTTTAGATATGCTAAAAACTACAGAATAGATCCAAGAAAAAATATCATTAAAAAAGCTATTTTTAGTACGGATGGTTTAGCCGGATTGTTGTTTGACTTAGATATTGTAATAGAATAAAAATAATTATGAGTAATCTACATACAGATAATGAGGTTAGTAATTATATAGCAAATTTAGATGAACCAATGCGTTCACTGGCATACGCTATACGTACAGCAATAGCTACAGGCACTTCAAATAATATAGGAGAGCATATAAAATGGAATGTCCCGGCTTTCTACTACACTAAGTCTTTTGAGAATTATAATGCTAAGTCATACTTGAGAGACTTAGCAGTTATGAATTTTAGGCAAAAGAACTGTTTATTGCTAATTTTTCCTAATGGAGAATTGATAAAAAAACATGTTCAATACTTTGATAAAAACAGAAAAGATAGCAGACGTTTTATAAGGTTAGAGTTTGATAAGGATAACAAAGAAATGATTAGTTACTTACCTGCCATATTAAACGAGTTGATAAACGAAATAGATATAATACTAAGTAAATAGTTGCTCAATTGCGGCAGATTTTAATAGAACTTCTTGCCATTCGTCATTTGGATTGGAATCAAATGTTATAGCGCCACCTGACCTGTAGCACAATACTTCTGCGGTTGCATTATAGTGTAGGCTTCTGATAACTACATTAAAATCAATATCTCCATCCGGATCTATATAGCCAACAGTACCTGAAAAAAGTTCTCTCCTCATGTCCTCATATTGGTCTATTAGTTGCATTACTTTATACTTAGGAGCTCCTGTCATGCTACCCATTGGAAATGTATCGCGTATAACCCTGGCTATATTATTATGTACTAATGTGCCGGTAATAGTTGATATCATTTGATGTACTTGAGGAAATGAGTAAATGCCAAATAGTTCTTCTACATTTATGCTTCCTACTTTGCAGTTTTTAGATAAATCATTTCTAACTAAATCAACAATCATTATATTCTCAGCACGTTCTTTCTCGCTAGTGTATAGTTGTGATTTATTTACAACATCTAGGTCTTCAATTTCACTCCGTTTTGCTGTTCCCTTAATAGGTTGGGAAATAATAGTTTCAGCACGCTTGGCTATATATCTTTCAGGACTAGCACACATCAAGTATTTATCCTGTAATTTATATAATGTAGCAAATGGTGCTGGAGATTTGGCATTTAAAGCTTTATATACACTTACTGCATCTATAGACACTGCTTGTGCTACACCTTCGATACAGTAATTTATTTCATAGCAATCGCCGGCAGCTATATGCTCTCTCAATAAAGCAACATTAGCTTTGTATTTTTCTTCTGTAGTTGTTTTGGTAAAGGAAATTTTAGGTAGCGGTAAGTTTACTTTAATAATAGAGGATAATACATTATTTAGTATTTCTTCATGTTGCCGACCGGAGGTAATTATTTCTAACTGCTTTAAATCCTTAGATATATTAATTACTACTTCGGGTAAAAAAAATG
This sequence comes from uncultured Flavipsychrobacter sp., assembly GCA_964461535.1. Taxonomy (GTDB): domain Bacteria; phylum Bacteroidota; class Bacteroidia; order Chitinophagales; family Chitinophagaceae; genus Flavipsychrobacter. The sequence goes on along the minus strand of CAYWUY010000009.1, from coordinate 36,122 downwards.
AGCACTCTGGGAATCCTATAACAGGACTTTTAGAACTTGACAACTGCTTTTCAATTTGATTTTTATAATCATAATTGATATGCCCCATTATCCACTTGCCGCGCTGTTGCTCAATTTGCGATTGTAGTTGATTAAGGTTTGAAATATTAGGAACAGTGTTAGTAACTCCTAATATGCATTCATACTTACTATACTTGTCATGTGTATAGTAGTTGTTATCATAAAAGGCAAAGATGTTGAAATGAGAAGCCCATTCCAACATCTTTGCTTTAATAATATCAATATCATTTTCTGATATTGAATATTGTTTTTTTACTTGTTTTTGATTTTCCGACATTAATTAAAAATCATCATCATCATCGTCAAACCCTCCTCCTCCATCGCTGAAGAAACCTAAATCTTTGAAATCATCATCAACATCGAAGTCATCATCTTTAGATGATTTTTTCTTAGATGCACTTTTAGATTTTGACTTTGGTAATTCAAACTCTTCGAAGTCTTTATCTAGATCAAATTCATCTTCATCATCGGCTCCGAAGTCGTCGTCGTCATCATCTAAATCATCATCGTCGTCGTCGTCCAAATCATCGTCATCATCATCTTTTTTCTTAGATGCAGACTTCTTAGACGCAGTCTTCTTTTTAGGAAGATCGTCATCATCATCTTCGTCATCTTCAGACTTTTTCTTAGATGAAGTAGCTTTCTTAGCTGCTTTTTTAGGAGTTTCCTCCAACTCATCATCTAAATCTTCATCATCCTCCTCAACCTTTTTAGATTTAGGAGCGACTTTCTTTGATGCCGCTTTTGCGCTCACGCCCGCGCTTTTTTTGCTAGCGGTCTTCTTGTCCATATTTGATTTCATAGCGCTCATACTTGTTGCCGTAAAATTTTAATACTTTAGTGAGATTGCCAAATTTTTTTACTTCAATAAAAATATTTTTTTTTTACGAAATCGAAATAAGTTGATCTCGTCCTGTACCATTAGAAACGTAAGCAATTTTAGTACCTAAATATGCTTCTACAAATTTGCAGTATTCTTTGAAAACTTCAGGTAATTCTTCATAATTTTTACAAGAAGAAATTGGTTTTTCCCAACCACTGAATGATTTATATACAGGTTTTAGATTACCCTCATCAATACTATAAGGAAATTCCAGGGTATCTACTCCATTAATATTGTAAGCTACCGCAGCTTCTATAGGATTAAAGCCATCTAAAACATCAGCTTTTGTAACTATTAGTTTAGTTACACCGCTCAACATTACGGCATATTTTAATGCTACCAAATCTATCCATCCACAACGACGAGGGCGTCCGGTAGTTGCACCGAATTCATTACCCGCTTTGCGAAGTTGTTCTCCTATTTCGTCGTTAAGCTCAGTAGGAAATGGTCCGCCTCCTACCCTAGTACAGTATGCTTTTGTTATCCCATACACTTCGCCAACTTTAGATGGCGCTACTCCCAAACCACTACATACACCAGCAGTAATAGTATTAGAAGACGTTACGAATGGATAAGTACCAAACTCAATATCCAGCATACTACCTTGTGCGCCTTCAGCTAGTACTTTTTTACCGTTATTCATGTGGTTTTCAAGCCAGTATTCGCCATTTACAATTTTTAATGAACGCAATACGTCTACTGATTCGAAGAAAGAAGCCTCCCATTGCTGCCAATCCACAATATGGTCATATTGTTTCAGCATTTGTAAGTGCTTAGCTTTTAAACGCTCATACTTCTCAGTAAAATTAGGAGATAACACATCGCCGACTCTAAGTCCGTTACGGCCGGTTTTATCCATGTAAGCCGGGCCAATACCTTTTAGAGTAGAACCAATTTTGTCAGCTCCTTTTGAAGCTTCTGAGGCTGCATCTAATGCTCTATGAGTAGGTAATATTAAATGTGCTCTTTGAGACACATATAATCTGTCCAGTAAATCAGGGCAAAGTGGAACAATTTTATCAATCTCTGCTTTAAGTGTTACAGGATCAATAACTACGCCGTTACCAATTAAGTTGAGGCATTTTTTGTGAAACACACCAGAAGGAATAGTATGTAATACTACTTTATTCCCATTTACATAAAGTGTGTGGCCGGCGTTGGGTCCGCCTTGAAATCGGGCAATTATGTCATAATTGTGAGCTAAGTAATCCACAATTTTACCTTTGCCTTCATCACCCCACTGCAAACCCAGCAATACGTCTATCATGAAATGAATAAATATTAGAGCACAAATTTAAAAATCAATTGTTGGAATAATGATGACTTTCTTAAAATAATTGGTCAACTATTCTAAATATTATTTTCGTACATTACGCCAACAAAAAAGCCACTTTTCAGTGGCTTTAGAGTTTTTAAAACTTAATTATTTTTTTTGAGGTGCTTGTTGTTGAACCGGAGAATTTCTTTGACGTGTTTTAGCATACTTTTCATATTGCTCTGCAGTCATTATTTTCTTCAGCTTTTCGTCTCTTGTATTTAGCACCTTATCAAAATCCTCTCTAGAAGGTTGTTTATTGCCTTCTCTGAAAGCATTGATTTGATTAGCCATTTCATAATTGGCTTTATACACCTCGTCATACTGTTGCTGTGTTAAGCCGTATACTCTTTGCATTGTTTGAGATTCGCGCTCAGCAATCATTTTGGCACGTTCTTCTTTAGAAGGCATTTGTTGTGTAGGCTTTGTAGCATTTGTTTGAGCAAAAGATACAACTGTTCCAAAGGATAAGAGTGCAGCTAAAAGCAATACTTTTTTCATATAAGGTGTTTTTAAAATTTAGTTCTAAGTTATGGAAATATTCTATTATTCCTGTAATTGAGAAAGACAATATTTCTTTTGGTTTGGTTGGGTAAGCACTATGCGAACTGACATTAGTAGCTTTTATTCAAAATCGGGATATAAAAGATATTTTGCTCGCACCTTTTTGAAGGATTCGATATCATTTTGCCAGTGTTTTTTTATTTGTTTTTCGCTTGCACCCTCTTTTAGCATTTTTTGCAATTCATCAGTTCCGGCTAGTTTGTTAAAAAACGGAGTGAAAAAGTTGGTCTTATCTTTACTAGCTCTATAGCATTTTACTAGCCATTTTAGAGAAAAACCACCATCTGATTGTCTTAGTGCTTCCTGCTCACTTTTAGCTATCAATTCTCCATAGCATAATTTTCCTTCAAACATGGGGCTTTTAGCACCATATCCAGCAGTAGGAGTAAAAGTATATTTACCCACATTGCTACAGTCAGGACAACCATATAGTTGAAAGGGCAAGTTTGTACCTCTGCCTACACTAATGTTTGTGCCTTCGAAGAAACATAATGATGGATATAAATATATAGCTGCCATTGTTCTTAAGTTGGGAGATGGCCAAACTGGTAGTTTATATTTTGTTTTGTGAGTATAATTTTTGCATTTTATTACTGTTAGTTTCAGATTGCTAGCTTGTGGGAATAATTGTTCTTGCTTTAGCATGTTGGCATACTCTCCGGCAGTCATACCATATACAACAGGTATTTTTTGCATGCCTACAAATGATGAAAACTCTTGCTTGAGCACAGGACCATCTACTTTAAAACCTAAAGGATTAGGTTTATCTAAAACTAAAAAGTCTATATTATTTTCGGCACAGGCTTGCATACAATATTCAAGTGTAGATATGTATGTGTAAAATCGGACGCCAACATCTTGCAGGTCATATACAAGTATATCAATATCTTTTAGCCACTCTTTAGCCGGCTTCTTATTTTTTCCATATAGCGAATAAATGGGTAGACCTGTGGCACTATCTACACTATTATCAATATGAGCACCGGCATCAGCAGCGCCTCTAAATCCGTGCTCAGGAACAAATATTCCTTTTATTTCTATTCCTCTCGATATTAAAATATCTAATAATGAGGAATCTTGCACCACAGACGATTGATTAATAATTAATCCAATACGCTTGTTTTGTAGTATATATATATAGGTATCAATTAATGCATCTGCACATATAGGCTGTTGTGCTAAAACTGCATTTTTTTGAAATGAAAGTGCAATGAATAAAAATAAAGTAAATATTATTCGATACATCTTATAAAATTTAGGTTAAAGATAACTTGGGCTATGGGATATTAGTGTATTTTTACAAACGAATATTTAAAACAAAAACATGCAACAAGTAAAAAATGGCGACGCAGTTAGCGTACATTACCATGGCAGACTAACAGATGGTACTACTTTTGATACGTCAGCTGGTCGCGAACCACTTCAGTTTACAGCAGGTAGCGGACAAGTTATTAAAGGATTTGATAACGCTGTACTAAACATGAAAGTGGGTGATAAAGTAACTGTAGAAATACCAGTACAAGAAGCATATGGTGAGCGTAGAGATGATATGATGATGGAATATCCTAAGAGTGATTTTCCAGCAGACATGACCCCTGAAATAGGAATGGAGTTACAAATGGGAGATAATATGGGTAACGTATTCCCTGTAGTTATAGCTCAAGTTAATGATGAGACTGTATTATTGGATGCTAACCATCCTTTAGCTGGTAAAGATTTGATATTTGAAATTGAACTAGTAGCAATAGGTTAATTATATTCTTAATCTTCAATAAAGCCACGATATTCTGATATCGTGGCTTTATTAGTTTATAGCTAATACTATATAAATATGCAATCATTTTATGTGATTTTTTATCGAAGTGATATGAGCCTTTTTTAATGATATCTTAATCTTAAGTATACTGTGTCATTAAGTCAATTGCTAATATTTGCCGCAATTGAACAATCATGAAAAAGTATTACTTATCTTTAATATTACTATTGGTTAATATTGCTGCTTACTGTCAAATATATTCTTACACTTCAGCAACTGACGGTTCTTATAGTAGTGTTGCCATAAATGCTACAGGTACAGCACTAAGTAGAGTAAATGGAGCTACTGCACCAGGTACTCCTTGTGGTACAGGTTTTTCAACAACTAACTTCGGTAGTACTACTACCTTTACAAGTAGCCTACAAGCTATTAGTGTAACAGTAAAACCCAATGCAGGATACCAACTTAATATTACTAGTTTTTCAGTAGGATTACGCCGATCTGGTACAGGTCCGGCAAGTGTAAGGATGGCTTATAGCCTTGATAATGGTGTTACCTGGACAGATAAAGGTTCGAACGATGCTCCGGGAACAGGGGGATGTGGTAGCACAACTACATCTACATGGACACCTTCAGGAGGTATTACAGTTACTTCCTCTACAGATGGAATAATTTTCCGCTTATTTGGTTTTAATGCAACTGGGACTGGTGGAACTTTGCAAATATTAAATGAAGTAATTAATGGTACAGTTTCTAGCGCTACTAGCTTACCAGTAGTAACTAGTGATCCATTGGCAATAACTATTCCTGAATTAAGTAATACAAGCTTTACAACTAACTTTACAGGTGCAACCACTTTTCAATGGCAAAGAAATACGTCTGGTATTTCAGGTGGTGTTTGGGAAAATATTACTTCCATTTATCTAGATTCAACAACAAGTGGAAGCTATTTAGGCTACTCAGGTTCTGCAACAACTACATCAACTTTAAGCTTAATAAATGTTCCTTATGCGTGGAATGGATATGGATACAGATGTATTGTATCTAACGCTTCAGGTTCTGATACAAGTTTACCTGCATTATTAAGCGTAACCCCATTTTGCACCGGTACTCCGGATGCGGGAACTATAGTAGCATCATCCACATTTATATGTGGTTCTGGTTCTATTTCTTTAACAGCTAGCGGTGCATCATCTTCGGGTACCTATTTATACCAATGGCAGTCATCTAGTAATGGTACTATTTGGACGAATATTATGGGTGCAACCAGCGAATCCTATACCACTCCTATAATAACTGACACCATGCATTATAGGAGAATTATACTATGTGCAACTACTTCTCTTAGTGATACAAGTGGGATAATGATACCAGTATTGCCGATTCCAGCGGCTATTTCAGGGCCATTACAAGTATGCACAGGACTTGAATATATTTATTCTTGTTCTACACCGGGTGGAGTGTGGTCATTAAGCAGTACCTCAACAGCTACAATATCAACTTATGGAACTTTTACAGCTTCGGCTGCGGGTTCTAATATAATTTCTTATTCTATTTCAGGCTGCTCTGTAAGTTTACCAGTAGTTGTAAATGAGTCTCCAAGTGCTATTTTAGGGAGTTCCAATATATGCAATGGGGTTACTCAGTTGTATATAAATGCCTCTTCATCTGGGGCATGGTCTACTAGCAATCCTAGTATAATAACAGCTACTGCTTCAGGTTATGTAACAGCTCTTTCTATTGGCACATCAGTTTTATCATACAGTATTCCTACAACTGGTTGTTATGCATCATTATCCATAACTGTGAACGAGTTACCATCAGCTATTTCAGGCTCTGATGTAGCATGTAGTGGCGCAGGTAATGTATATTCCTCTGTTACAGTTGGTGGAAGTTGGAGCTGTACGCCTTCATCTATTGCTAGTATTAATAGTGCAGGAATTTTAAATGTTATAGCACAGGGTATTGTTACAGTTACTTATACTACTCCTGCCGGTTGCTTTTCAATAAAAGAGGTTGAAACCCAATTATTTCCATCTACTATTATTGGCGTGTTACCTGTTTGTCCTCCGGCCCACTTAATGTTAAGCAATAGCGTTACGGGAGGGTCTTGGACAACTAATAACCCATCTAGGGCATCAATTAACTCAATTACTGGAGAATTAACAGCAGTAGCTGCTGGTTCAGTAACAATATCTTATACAAATACTTGTGGTAGTGCAATAGCTCCGTTAATGATAAATAATATACCTGGAAGCATTATTGGTCAAACAAACGTTTGTGATGGTCGTGTTTATCCTTATTCAGTATTAGCAAGTGGTGGTACTTGGAGTAGTAGTACACCATCTGTTGCTTCAATTAATGCATCAGGATTATTACATGCAATGCTGCCAGGAACAACAACACTAACTTACTCTACAGGTATAGGTTGTAACGTGTCATTTCCATTAACAGTTCATCATTCAGTTGCTACCTCAGTAGATATTATACAACTACCTGATACAGTGGTATGTGAAGGCAATTCAGTAACACTATATGCTGACGCGATTAATGGCGGTGCATCTCCTATTTATAATTGGTCAAAATCTGGAGTATATATGGGTTCTGGAGATACTTTGAGGTTTGTTGCGACTCCAGGAGATATTGTTACTTGTATAATGCATAGCAGTATATCTTGTCCACTGGAGGATAGTGTTTCTGATATAAAAAACATCAATGTATTTCCTGTTGTTAGACCAGAAATACTTATTACACCCTACCCTAATGACTCTGTCAACTATTTAGGAGGTCTTATTACGTTCTTCTCTGATATTACTTATGGCGGTGATTTACCAACCTTTCAATGGTATGTAAATGGAGCATTAGTTCCCGGAGCTACTAACTCTAGTTATTCCGTTAACGTATATTCTGATATGGATATTTATTGTGTAGTTACATCAAATTTGCCATGTATAGGCATATCTAAAGACACTAGTAACCATGCTACGATACACGGAGGATATCTGGATGTTAATAGTATAAAAGTGAAAAACACCTTTGCTGTTTATCCTAATCCTGCCTCAGATTACACTACTATATCTGTAAACCAATTAAGTACAGGTGATAGATATATGCTAATTGATTTGAATGGAAGAATTTTAGCAACAGATTTTATTACTGAACAACAAACAATAATACATACAGATAATATACCTATGGGTAATTATATATTGAAAATAATAGCAAGTAAAACACCTTATATCACTAAATTTTCAATACTACACTAACTATAGCATACAACAATAACTACATAATTCTACTCATCAATTCTATTTGTATTTTTGCGCCATGAGTAGAAATGGAAAAGTATTAGTGGCTATGAGTGGTGGTATAGATAGCACCATAAGTGCCTTAATGCTACATAACCAAGGCTATGAAGTAGTAGGAATAACCATGAAGACATGGGACTATGCTACCTCTGGTGGTGGTAAAAAAGAAACAGGCTGTTGTAATGTAGATTCGTTTAACGATGCTAGAATGGCTGCCGTAGAGCACGGTTTTCCTCACTATATTCTTGATATTCGTGAAGAATTTGGTGGACACGTAATACAAAATTTTATTGACGAATATATAGCAGGCAGAACACCTAATCCATGTGTATTATGCAATACACATATAAAATGGTCGGCACTTCTAAAGCGTGCCAATGCTCTTGGTTGCGATTTTATTGCTACTGGTCATTACGTTAAGGTGAGAGAGGAAAACGAAAGGTATGTATTATCTAAGGCAAAAGACCTAACAAAAGACCAAAGCTATGTATTGTGGGGGCTAGGGCAAGATTGTTTGTCTAGGAGCATATATCCTCTTGGTGATTATCTTAAAACTGAAGTAAGGCAAATAGCTTACGATATGGGCTATACTGAGTTATCAAAAAAAGCAGAGAGTTACGAAATATGCTTTGTTCCAGATAACGACTACCGAGGATTTTTAAAGAGAAATGTTGACGGACTAGAAGAAAAAGTAAACGGAGGGAATTTTGTTGACACGTCTGGTAAAATACTTGGTAAGCATAAAGGTTATCCATTTTATACAATAGGTCAAAGAAAAGGACTAGATATAGCTTTAGGAAAGCCTGTATTTGTTGTAAATATTATACCAGAAACAAATACGGTTGTACTTGGTGAAGCACATGAATTGCAAGAATCTGAGATGATGGTTAAAGGTATTAACTGGGTGAAATATGATGGATTATTGGATGCTAAAGAAGCTGTTACTAAGATAAGATATAGAGATCCGGGATCAAATAGTATACTTACTCCGATGGGTATTGATTTAAAAGTAACTTTCGACCATGCTGTAAACAGTATAGCTCCGGGTCAATCAGCAGTTTTTTACGAAGGAGATGATGTTATAGGGGGTGGAATAATCCATAAGATATAATTAAGAATACAGAGTTCAGTAAAATTTTGAGCATATCATGAAATTTGCTAGTCTTTCCCGACACAAATATTCTATGATATGCTCTTTTTAATTAAGTTTAACTATATTTACGGTGAATATTCTTACTCTGGATAATCATGACTAAAAAGACTTTACCTGTTCTATTCGCACTAATATTTGGTTTTGGAGCTTTCACATCTTGTGAGAAAAGCTCTAAAACAGTAACAGACCCTACCAAAAACTTTTTTCCTATAAGTTTAGGTAAGTACATAGTATATCAAGTAGATTCTACTATATACGATGATGTTGATACATTAACAAGAGAAACTAGAACTCAAATCAAGTATACCATATCTGATACTTTCAGGGATGCTAGTAATAGATTAGCTTACACAATGGATGTTTACACGCGTCCTTATGATGGTGCTATTTGGTCTAAGTCTAGGGTAATTACTCTTACTCCGTACGATTTGCCTATGACTACCACTAATCCTCCAGCCGGTACACCTACTACTGGTATTATGTGGAATGAAAGTGGTGTAGTTTTCACAAAAGTAGTATTCCCAATGGCTAATAATATTAGTTGGTACGGAAATAATGCTATAGATACTCGTGATGCTGATTTAGCTTATTATGCTAATTGGAATTATACTTATAAAGATATTTATAAGTCATACAATAACGGTTATGTTAACTACCCTAACACGATTACTTGTATTGAAAATGATGAATCTGTAAACTATCCTAATATTGATTCTGCATTAAATGCGTATCGCATTTATTCAAAATCAGTATATGGTATGAATATTGGCTTAGTATATAGAGAATATACACATTGGACTTATGACCCTAGTGTAGCCTTGAAAGTATTAAAAGGTTACAGTGTGGTTATGAGAGCTATAGACCATAACTAACAAAATGAATAAGAAAATTTTTTTATTGCTCAGCTTGATTTTTGCATTTGCATCTGTACAAGCTGAGCAATTTGCTTATCAGATAAATTTTACTAATAAAAACGGCACTATCACTATTGCCGATTCCACTTCGTTTTTATCTCCTCGATCATTAGCACGTAGAGCAAATCAACATATTCGCGTAGATTCTACAGATATTCCTGTATCTCGTGTGTATATAGATAGTGTTCTAGCATTAACGGGTAGTATATTCCATGGTAGTTCTAAGTGGTTAAACTGTTGTGTAATACTTATCAGCGACTCAACTGACATTCATACTTTAGATGGTATTAGTTTTATTCAATCTAAAAAGCTAGTGGGTTACTATGCCGGTATACTTCATCATAAACAGTCAAACTCTAATAGCCTTCAATCGGCGGTTAATGCATACAAAACTACATCTTGGGGGGCATCTTATTATGCCAACACCTGGGAACAGACCGCTATTGTAAATGGGCAAATTTTGCATAATGTTGGTCATCTTGGTAGTGGGAAATGGATAGCTGTTTTTGATGCAGGATTTCTAGGTACAAACACCCATCCAGGATTTGATACATTGTGGGCAGATAGCAGAATTGTTGACACTTTTAATTTTGTTCACGATACTGATTTTGTATTCAGTTATGATAGCCACGGTACTAGTGCATTATCTACAATTTCAGGGTATACTCCCAATGTATTTGTAGGAACAGCACCAAAAGCTAGTATTGCATTATACTTAACTGAAGACAATACTTCTGAGCAGCCAATTGAGCTGTTAAATATGGTAATGGGAATGGAAAGAGCTGATAGTGTAGGTATAGATATTATTAGTTCTTCTCTGGGATATAACACCTTCGATAACCCTGTATACGATTTTAATTTTTCAACAGATTTTGATGGTAAAACTACTGTAGCAGCTATAGGTGCAAACATGGCTTCACAAAAAGGCATCCTAGTAGTAACTAGTGCTGGAAACGAGGGAGCTAATTCATGGAATAAAATTTTAACTCCTGGGGATGCTGATAGTGCATTTACAATTGGCTCAGTCAGAAATACCGGTATTATATCTGCCAATAGTGGATACGGCCCCAATGTGGCGGGTGTTATAAAGCCAGATGTATGTGCACTAGGAGCCCCTGCAGCATGCTTTTCTTCTTCAGGATATACTAGTATTGATGGCACCTCATTTTCAACTCCTCAAGTAGCCGGATGGGCTGCATGTATTTGGGAGGCTGTTCCGGATAAAAATCAATATGAAATTAAAGAGGCTATCAGAAGATGTGCCAGTAAGTATACATCGCCTGATGCTCAATATGGTTTTGGAATACCTAATTTTTTGTGCACTATACAATCGCTAGATGTTAAAGACTCTGAATTCTGGAATTTTACACCTAGGGTAAGTTATTACCCTAATCCTGTATACAATGAATTGAATATAAAAATATCAGTTCCTGATGATGATGAAATAGAATTAAGTATAATTGATTTAGCAGGAAGAATTTCGTTAAAAAAAGAATTCACGCTTAAAATGGGCACCACATTGTTACCTACAATCAATACTATGAATCTTAGTTCTGGCTTATATATAATTAGAGTAGAAAGTAAATACTTAAGCAATACTTTCAAGGTTGTGAAACAATGATAATTACAGAACAGAAGAAGGAACTTAGAAAAGTAATGCTCGCAAAAAGAGGGCAAATAGATATTGTAGAAAAAAAACAAATGGATTTGTACATATGTCAACAACTTATAAATATTGTTGACAGCATACAACCTAAAGTTGTGCATTGCTATTTGCCAATGGGTTCAGAAATTGATATAACTAATGTTATAAACTACCTAATAACTAAAAATATAATAGTTGTAACCCCCAAAACGCTCAGAAAGCGACAGTTAGAAAATTTAGTCCTTAATAGTTTAGAAGAGACTGAATTAGGTTTATTTGGCACCACCCACCCTAGTGGTGGTAATTTGTATACTGGTAATTATGACTTGTTTATAATACCTGGATTGGCTTTTGATAGTAATAAGTATAGACTAGGATATGGCGCAGGTTATTACGACGGCTTTCTATCTCAGCAAAAAACTGGAATTAAAGCAGCAATTTGCTATCCGTTTCAAATAGTAGATGAAGTACCCATTGAACCGCATGACGTACGACTTGACACAATACTATCTTATAATGTTAAAATATAGCTGAACATTTTATGCTTTGTTAAGCATAACCATGCTTTCTGATTATATTTACTACTTTTGCACTGCTTACCAAAATACTATATGGGTTTATTCGACAAACTCTTTAAAAGAAATAAAGAACAACAAGAAGAAAAACAAGCATTAGATGAAGGTCTTAAAAAGACTAAAGAAGGCTTTTTTTCAAAATTAACTAAAGCAATTGCTGGTAAGGATAAGGTAGATACTGAAGTTCTTGACCAGCTTGAAGATGCACTAATTAGCGCTGATGTAGGTGTAGAAACTACCGTAGCAATTATTAATAAAATTGAAGCAAGAGTTGCCAAAGATAAATATCTTGGAACGTCTGAATTAAATGGAATTTTGCAGGAAGAAATCATGAGCATATTAACAGATGCTCCTTCTACTGAATTTACAACATTTAATACTCCTGCTGGTAAAAAGCCTTATGTTATTCTTGTTGTAGGGGTAAACGGTGTAGGAAAAACTACCACAATTGGCAAACTATCATACAATTTTAAAAAACAAGGTAAAGAAGTATTATTAGGAGCTGCCGATACATTTAGAGCGGCTGCAGTAGATCAATTAACCATTTGGAGTGAACGTGTGGGAGTCCCTATTGTAAAAAAAGAAATGGGTAGCGATCCAAGTTCTGTTGCTTTCGATGCTGTAGCAAGTGGTATATCCAGAGAAAGTGATGTAGTTATTATAGATACTGCGGGAAGATTGCATAACAAGGCTCACCTAATGGATGAGCTTAGTAAAATAAGACGTGTAATAAGTAAAAAAATGCCTGATGCCCCTCATGAAGTATTGCTAGTACTTGATGGCTCTACTGGGCAAAATGCTATAGAACAAGCTAAACACTTTACTGCTGCTACTGATGTTACGGCAATAGCTATAACTAAGTTAGATGGTACGGCTAAAGGTGGTGTAGTATTGGCCATTGCCAATCAATTTAAAATTCCGGTAAAATATATTGGTGTAGGTGAGAGAATGGAAGATCTTCAAATTTTCAAAAAAGAAGAATTTGTTGATAGTTTATTCAGCTTGGAAAAATAATTATTACTATCATACCGTATATAAAGAACAACTGCTTCCCTAAAGAAGCAGTTGTTTTGTTTTATATAACTCTAGTGAGCAAAGTCTGTATCATAATTTTTCATTCGTTCTGCCGGTGGATTAAAATAACCAAATTTTAAATCAGGAAATTCTTCTTGTATCAAATCCATCATTTGCTTTACCCCCATACATTCACCGGTATCACTAACCCCCATTTTTCCTAAATACCAATCAGGGTCAATATTAAAATTACGCCACTGGATCATATTTATTTCAGTTTTCCTAATAAAGTCGCATAATGCATCAAACTCGGCTATGCTATCTGTCATTCCTGGAAAAACAAAATAATTGATTGATGACCATCCATTGTATTTTCTTACTACTTGTAACGACTTAATTAAATCATCAAAAGTATAGTTATTGGGCTGGTAGTATTTTGTATAAATATCTGGCCTAGCAGAGTTCATACTTACTCTTATACTATTCAATCCTGCTTTCATTAACTCTTCAACAGCAGCTGGTTTACTACCATTAGTATTAATGTTTATACTACCCTTTTGTGTATGTTTTCTAATTTCTATTATAGAGTCTTTTATGGTTTCCCACATTAACAATGGTTCACCTTCACACCCCTGTCCATAGCTTACTATAGGATAAGGCGCCGTTTCTAAATGCGGCACTGTATATTCTGCTATCTCCTCTGCTGTAGGCTTAAAAGTAAGCCTGTCTTGTGTAGAAACTATACTTTCCTCAATTGGTTGGAAGGAAATGCACCCTATGCAATTGGCATTACATGCTGGTGATGTTGGTATAGGGCATTCCCATCTACCCATAAAATAGTTCCTAGATGCAGGACAACTATATGTTAGAGTGCATTTTTCAGCTAAGTGTTTTACTAGTCTATTATGAGGGTAAGCTTCCAAAAATAAATCTACACCTTGGCGAATTTTCGTATCATCATATCCAGCGCATTCTTGCCTTATATCTCTTTCTATACGAACAGCTGTTACATAAAATTCATTGTTATACCATCCTACAGCAGTGTAAGAGTATAAAGGTAATGTTGGTGCTTCCGGTAATGTTTCATATGCAGCTAGATATAAACCGGTATGCGCAGGTGGTACAAATGCAGCTACTGCCCAACCTTTTTCACATAAACGCATTTCACCAGTTTTTACATCTATACCAATACCCCTTCTACCAGGTAATTCGTATAATGTTCCTCCATCTGGTAAAGGAATCCATTCTTCTTCCGGTATTGGCATAGCATCCCAACCACTTCTACCTACTACATAAAGTGATGTATCTTCAAATATATTTCCTTTACCGTCTGAATATAAAATATAAGGACTAAACATGTCTACAATTAAGTTTGCAAAGTTACCTTCATTATTCCTATTAAACTAAACCAATTTATAGCTATATCCATAATAAACACATGTGTAATAGAAGTGCATAATTGTACTATCGAATTTGTACATAATGGTAGTTACAAGTACTATTATATTAACTTTACAGAATGGAATTCAGAATACTACCTAAAGCTCCCAATAAGCATCGTATTTTCATTATAGACGATGTAAAACAGCTAGATCAAATTACAGATATTTCTAAAGAAGAACTTTCTTTTGTAACAACTGCTATAAACAACGAACAGTCTGTAATAACACTTAATAAGTATAGTTGTTATCACTTTGTTCTGAATATAAGAGCAAAAAAATCTGATTGGCAAACGAATGAGTCTATTAGAAAAAATGGTGCTGAATTAGCAGCTTTATGTAATAAGTATAAAATAGATGATGTTTGTATCACAAATATTAGTGGTGTTATACAATACAGTTTATTATTAGCTGAAGGTATGGCACTATCAAATTATCAGTTTCTAAAGTATAGAACTGATGCTAAGAAATTAGCAAATAGTCTTGGGAAAATATCATTTACAAAAGACAGCATTACAGTAAAAGATATACAGTATTTATCTACTACTGTAGAAGCTATATACAAAACAAGAACACTTGTAAATGAGCCTTTAAATTACCTTACTGCTACTCAGCTATCAAAAGAAATAACAAATATTGGTAAAGAAGCAGGGTTTAAAGTAACTGTCTTTAACAAAGCAAGAATTGAGAAAGAGGCTATGGGTGGCTTACTAGCTGTAAATAAAGGCAGCATTGAACCCCCAACATTCACTATAATGGAATATGTTCCTAAAAAAGCTATAAATAAAAAGCCTCTGGTTCTTGTAGGTAAAGGTGTTGTGTATGACACAGGTGGTGTTTCATTGAAACCTACAGCTAACTCAATGGACAGAATGAAAAGTGACATGAGTGGTGCAGCCTTAGTAACTGGAGCTATGTATGCAATAGCAAAACTAGAATTACCTGTACATGTAATAGCTCTAGTTCCAGCAACAGATAATAGGCCCGGAGAAAACGCTTATGTGCCTGGAGATGTTATAAAAATGATGAGTGGTGCAACCGTTGAAGTATTAAATACTGATGCAGAAGGTAGGATGTTACTGGGTGATGCACTACACTACGCTAAACGCTATAATCCAGAATTGGTAGTAGACTTTGCAACCTTAACCGGCGCAGCGTCGGCTGCTGTGGGTGAGCATGGTATAGTATGTATGGGAACTGCTAGCGATGCTGTTAAAACAGCCTTTAATGAAAGTGGCTTTAGGCAATATGAAAGGTTAGTAGAATATCCATTGTGGGATGAATATGGCGACCAAATAAAAAGTGATATTGCAGATATTAAAAATGTAGGTGGTGCTACTGGTGGTGCAATAACTGCAGGTAAATTCTTAGAACATTTTACAGATTATCCTTGGATGCACTTTGACATTGCTGGTGTTTCCTTTAATATATCTAAAAAAGGCTATCTTACATCTGGTGGAACTGGATATGGGTTAAGAATGCTTTTAGATTTTGTTATGCACATGGGTAAGGCCTAATAATAACTTGGCTGCAAATAAAAAAACAACAAACTGATGCACGTAAATAATGATAAACCCATAGTTGGCATAACTGTAGGTGATTTAAATGGTATAGGTCTGGAAGTGATAATAAAAACATTCTCTGATAATAGAATGTTAGAGCTATGCACTCCGGTAATTTTTGCTTCAAATAAGGTAGTAAACTATTACAGGCGAATAACAACTGATCATACTTTCAATTTTAATAGTACAAAAGATCTGAAACAATTAAATATTAAACAGATTAATATTTTCAATTGCTGGGATGATGAAGTACCTATACAGCCAGGAGTTTTAAATGAGTCTGGTGGAAAATTTGCGATTAGATCTCTTCAGGTAGCTACACAGTGCCTAAAAGATGGAGAGCTTGACATATTAGTTACAGCCCCAATACATAAGAGCAATACTCAACTTCCCGATTTTCCATATACAGGGCATACACCATTTTTGAAAGATAAATTTGGTGCAAAAGATGTTGTGATGTTACTGTATAACAACAATTTAAGGGTTGCATTAGCTACAGAACACATTCCGGTAAATAAGGTCTCCTCAGCCATTACAAAGGAGTTGTTGTTATCAAAAATATCAATTTTAAAAGATACACTAATACGCGATTTCGGTATAGATAAACCCAAGATTGCCGTACTAGGACTTAACCCTCACGCTGGTGATGATGGACAAATAGGCACTGAAGAGCAAAATGTTATAAAACCTACTATAGAACAATTAAAGAACTCAGGCTCTCTAGTTTTTGGTCCATATAGCGCTGATGCATTTTTTGCAAGAGGCTCTTATACCGAGTTTGATGCTGTATTAGCTATGTATCATGATCAAGGGCTAGTAGCATTTAAAACACTAGCTCAAGGTGAAGGTGTAAATTATACTGCAGGATTACCCGTAATAAGAACATCTCCGGATCATGGTACTGCGTTCGATATTGCAGGTAAAAATCTGGCAGATCCTTCCTCGTTTAGAGAAGCAGTCTTTCAAGGTATAGATCTGTTTAAACAAAGAAAAGCGTACGCCGAAAATACTTCCAATCCAATGAGAAGAGGCAGAATAGAAAAAGAAAGAGATAATTCCTAACTAACTCCTAATAAGAAAACGGCTTATGAATGCTACTTCATAAGCCGTTTTCTTATTTATCTAATATCTATTTTACTCTTTTACAAACTGTATAGTTCTTTTTTCTTTAGCACTAGCAACAGATATATAATAGTTGCCAGATGGTAAATTAGCTATATCAAACTGCATTTTATTTTGTGAAGCTAAACCATAGTTTATTAACGCGCCTAATGTATTATATATTGATACTTTAGAATTCACCTCTAAACCTTCAATAGATATAGTATTTTTTGCCGGATTTGGATATACTGTTAGAGTAGTAGTGTTTATATTGTTTACAGATGTTGGGTTAGGGTATATTCTGCGTATACGTTGATTATTACCATCTGCAATAAACATATTGCCATAATTATCTAAACTTATACCATAAGGGTAAAAGAAATTAGCTCCAAGTGGTGAACCTAAATCTCCGCCAAATGCAGCGGTACCATTACCTGCAAATAAAGAAATAATACCACTAGTTGGGTTTACCTGACGAATTACATTGTTGTAAGAATCAGAAATATAAACTACACCATTAGTATCAACAGCTACCCCTGCTGGACGATTTAGTTGTGCAGAAGTGGCCAAGCCACCATCTCCTGAAAATCCAAAAGAACCGCCAATCCCAGCATATGTAGAAATGATGCCTATTGCATCTATCTTACGAATAACACTATTATTTCTATCTGCAATAAATATATTGTTACTTCTATCTACAGCTACGGCATAAGGAGAATCCAAGCTAGCTGTAGTAGCTGCAAGTCCATCACCAAAATAACCCTGAGTGCCGTCACCTGCAACTAATGTTATTATCCCAAAAGTATCTACCTTTCTTATTTGGTGCGCACCAGCATCTGCTATATAAAGGTTGCCTATTTTATCTACTGTTAATCCTTGCGGAATACATAATTTAGCAGCTGTGGCTGCACCACCATTACCAGAATTACCATATATTCCAGTACCTGCATAGCGTGTAATAATACCAAACTTGTTTACCTTCCTTATTACACTATGTGCAGGATCTGAAATGTAAACATTTCCTTTATGATCAGCTACTACTCCGTAGGCATGTAAGTCTGCAGAAGTAGCCAATCCGTTATCGCCAGAGTTTCCAAATGTACCAGTGCCGGCAAAATTTACTATTGTGCCTCCTACTTTTACCTTTCTCACTCTATTATTATAAAAATCTACAAAGTAAAGGTTACCGTCTTTATCAGAAGATACAGACCTAGGACCATTTAATTCAGCTGCAGTAGCTACACCCCCATCACCTGAATATGCACCTAATCCACCTGAACCAGCATAAGTATTAATGATATATGGCTGTGCTTTTACTGATAGGGCTCCAAATACCAAAGTAGATAAAAGTATAGTAAACCTAAGTTTCATAATTTTTGTTTGCCCAAATATAATGTAATAGCCAATTATTTCAAATAGAAAAGCATCAGAGTTTAGCTTATTAGCACTTTTTATTACAGGATTGTTAATCCTACTGCGTAAGAAACCCAACAAAACAATAGCAACTACTTAATGATATTTGATTTTATAACCTCTTTAGCCAATAAATCTGCCCATATAGCATATTCTTTTTCTGAAGGATGTAAACCATCTGAGGCCAAGTAATCTGGATTTTTTCCGTTACGTCTTGTACTAGGTGTTATATCAATATAATGACAGTTATATTTATCGGTAATAGTCTTTTTTGCTGCATTAAAAGCATCAATTTCAACAGCTATTTTGGCTGCATCTCTATCCGCGGCAAAAGGAGTTACTCCCCAGTCCGGAATAGATAATACAAAAACATGGTCGGGCCTATTGCCTGCAAAATGTATAGCTTGTTTTAGTAGCTGTTCATATTCTATTGTGTAGTTTTCTATGCTTCTTCCTCTGTATTGATTGTTTACACCAATTAGTAGAGTGACTATATCATATGTACCGCTAATGTTTCGCTCCATTATAGCAGCCTGTAGTTCATCTGTAGTCCATCCTGTAGTTGCCACTATAACCGGTTCTGTAATAGATAAGCCATTTTTAAGTAGCAATCTTTGTGTTATATGAGGAAAATTATCTTTGTAAGGAACCAACTCTCCTATAGTATATGAATCGCCCAATGCGAGGTATGTATGCATTTTCTTTTTAGGTTTTGTTGACGAAATAAATAAGACACCCACAAGAATAGATAAAAATATAGTGAAGTACAAGGGGCTATTTTTAAATCTTCCGGTGGAC
The DNA here is from genome assembly GCA_964461535.1 of uncultured Flavipsychrobacter sp. Classification (GTDB taxonomy): domain Bacteria; phylum Bacteroidota; class Bacteroidia; order Chitinophagales; family Chitinophagaceae; genus Flavipsychrobacter. The sequence goes on along the minus strand of CAYWUY010000009.1, from coordinate 16,622 downwards.
ATCAGTATATTATTTTACATAAACAGTTTTAATATTTACAAACTCTTTTATCCCAAAACTACCAATTTCTCTTCCATACCCACTTTGTTTTACGCCACCAAAAGGCATTCTCGGGTCGGAATGTACAAAGTCATTTACAAAACAATTACCGGCCTCAAGTTCTTCTACTGCTATCTTTTCAGCATGTTTACGATTACCACTTATTACAGCAGCGCCAAGTCCATATATGCTATCATTAGCAATGGTAATTGCCTCTTTTTCATTTTTGGCTTCAATAATAGCAGCTACCGGGCCAAAAAGTTCTTCGTCATATGCTGGCATACCTTTTTTTACTCCCGTTAATACCGTGGGAGGATAGTAAGCTCCTGAATTTTCAGGAATATTCCCTCCGCATAATACTTTAGCACCTAGTTCAATACTTTTCACAACCTGTTGATGCAGCTCATCTCTAAGATCAATTCTAGCTAGAGGCCCGATTTGATTACTAGTATCAACCGGATCACCCCATGTTACAGCTGCCATTTTCTTTTTCATGGCTTGCTCAAATTGTTTCCTTATAGATTTTACAACGACAAAACGTTTTGCGGCTACACAACTTTGACCACTATTTTTTATTCTACCGTTAACACATATTTCTGCGGCTTGCTCTATGTCAGCATCGTCTAATATTATGTAAGGGTCGCTACCTCCAAGTTCTAATACAGCTTTTTTTAGATATCTGCCACATTGTTCTGCTACTCTTCTTCCTGCCTCAGTACTTCCCGTAAGTGTTACTGCTGCTATTCTATCATCTGCTATTAATTTATTTACGGCACCGCCCGGAACTAATATTGTTTTTAACAAACTTACTGGTACACCGGCTTTTTTAATAACATCTTCAATTAACAATGCACATCCACTAACATTAGAAGCATGCTTTAAAATCATAGTATTACCCCCCATTATTATGGGTGCAAATGCTCTGAATAATTGCCAATATGGGAAATTCCAAGGCATTATACCTAATATAACGCCTAATGGTCTGTAGGAAACATAACTTTTTCTAGCTTCTGTTTTCACAACTTCATCCGCTAAAAAGGCTGCTCCTCGTTCTGCATAATATTCTAGTGTTATGGCACATTTTTCTACTTCTTCCCTACCCTGCTGAATTGGTTTCCCCATTTCAGAAGTAGCCATTTGTGCCAACTCCTCTTTTTGTTTTCTTAACTGCTTAGCTATCTTTTTAAGTACCGTAGCTCTTTTACTAAAAGAATATGTTTTCCAGTCTTTATAGGCAGTATGTACTGCTTCTAGTGCTGCTTCTATTTGTTCGTTAGTAGATTCCTGATATTCGGCAATAACATTTCCGGTAGCAGGATTAACAGATTGTAACATGTTTAATCCTATTATTGTGAGTGTCAAAATTAGAGTAATAGTTTGTGCTAATTGGGTTAAAAATTATTAAAACCCAATAACCAAAATCAATATAACAAGGTTTAAAATTTAGCATCTAACTTTACATGCTACAATTGAGTTGTTTATGGTTAATAAAGAAAAGTGGGAAGAACTAGTTATTGAGCTAAGTGCTACTAGCACAAAACTAGTTGCTGTTTCAAAAACTAAACCTGCATCAGATATAGAAGCCTTGTATTCATTGGGACAAAAAGATTTTGGAGAGAATTATGTTCAAGAGTTGGTTGAAAAAGAGGCTGTTTTGCCAAAAGATATACATTGGCACTTTATAGGTCACCTACAAACTAATAAAGTAAAATACATAGCTCCTTTTGTTTATTTAATACATGGGGTTGATAACTACAAACTTCTACTAGAGATAAATAAACAAGCTAAAAAATATAATAGAGTTATTAATGTGCTTCTGCAAATGCACATTGCACAAGAAGAGACAAAATATGGAATGAGTAGCGAGGAACTTAAAGAATGTGTAGCAACTTATATTAATGACAGAAGTAATCATAGTCATGTAAATATATGTGGACTAATGGGTATGGCATCCTTTACTGATGATGAAGCAACAGTAACTAACGAATTCCAAAATCTACAGCGTATTTTCTCAGAATTAAAACAAACGTATTTTCCCAACGATGCAAACTTTTCTACCTGCTCTATGGGTATGAGTGGAGATTATAAACTGGCAATAAAATATGGAAGTACATTAGTAAGAATTGGGAGTATGTTATTCGGTAGTCGCAATTCTGCTATGTAGTTTTTCCTTTTTATTCAACCAGTAAAAGCCAGCCGCGCACATTAAAAGATTGAAAGTTATAAACCACCACAAAGTGGTAAAACCATATTTTTCAGCAGTTAAAGCTCCTAGATATGGTCCTAGAATCTGAGCAGTAGACCAGGCTACTGTATACAGTCCGGCATATTGCCCTTTACTTCCTCTTGATGCACTCTTAATCATGTAGGTATTCATAAAAGGCATAGATAACATTTCTCCAAATGTTATTATTATGTTTGATAACATTGCTAATGAAAACAAACCGGGTACAATATTATATACCATAAATGACAATCCGGTAAGCAAAACACCTACTATAATGAAGGTGAGGTGTTTTTGCATAGGCTCTAATACCGACACTAAAACCATTTCAATGCTGGCAATAATTAGCCCATTTACGGCCATTATTGTGCCTATACTTTTCTCTGATAACTTTAACTGAGTTGAGAAATAAACTGGTATAGTAGAAAACCATTGAAAAATAGCAATAGCAAAAAGTACTGTTAGCAGAGTAAATACCAAATATCTAATGTCTGTATAGGGTGATTGTTGTTTATTGTCAAGGTTCTTTACAGCTTGTGCAGGAGTATTTTTATTTCTTTTAGGTGATAATACTAACAGAAGTAAAATTGCAGCAAAAATATTTGTAGCACCATCTATCCAAAACAGCAAATTGTAGTTATACCCGGCAACTATTCCCCCAACATAACTCCCCAGTGCCCATCCCAAATTAATAGATAATCTATTTAAACTATATGAACGTGTTCTATTTGCATCAGTGCTATATTGAGAAATAGCTACTGCATTTGCTGGCCTAAATGATTCATTTACAACAGCAAGAAAAAATATTGTTATGCCAATAGTTATGATACTAGACATTTGGCCTAATAAAACAAACATGATTCCACCTGACAGCAAAGCAAATAATTGTACTACATAGAAACCAAACTTATCTGTCAACTTACCTCCTATAATTCCACCTAATATAGCGCCAGCTCCAAATAAAGCCATTATTATACCTGCGTAATGCAGTGGGTAGTGTAGTTTTCTGGTAAGGTATAAGGTCAAAAATGGGACAACCATCGTGCCGGATCTGTTAATTAACATTACTAATGACAACCACCATATTGATGGTGTTAATCCAGAATAGGCATTTTTGTATAGATTTTTTATAGAGTACATGGCTGAACAAAAAGAGGAGATACAAAAGTAGATATAAGCAAAGTACAAACACTAAAAGCACATTCCGATTTCACATTTTTTAATGACAAATGCAAAAGAACCAACTATAGAGTGTCTATTTTCTAATAAAGATGATAACTATCCTTGTTTAGCAAATAAAATTTTGTAATAAAAGAAGATATACGTAACCTTGTAATTATAATACAAAATAACATTTTGAAACGCTCGTATAAACATACAACAATTATGGTGGTTTGCACTAAACAGTGTAATCTTCACACACCTATTTGGCGATGTTGTATGAGCGCATAATATACGATTAGACTTAATAAGACTTTTCATAGCTGCCCCGCAACATCTACATGTTGCGGGGATTTTTTTTATCATTAAATAATTAAAACCATGTTACCGAACAATGCAAGTACAAGAACCATTTTCTTAGACAACAACAAAGTAGACGACAACGGAAAAATGTTGCATTCAATTATTATTGAAGCCATTAACTGTATTAATACAGACACATTGCAACTAGTGTCTGCAACTATGAATCAGTTTAAGCGATCTAAATATGATTTAGAGTTTTTAGGATCTGCTATTAAGGGTGAAACTTTAAAGCTTGATTGTACCTACTTTGTTGTAAATAATGAGATGATCTGTATACAAGTGCATGGCATGGTTAAACGAAAAAGTAAGAACTTAGAAATAATTACAGGAAACTTTACTTATAATAAAACTGCATAAAAAATGAGCCAATCTAATTTTTAGATTGGCTCATTTTTTATTGAAATAAAATTTTCCTATTGACTAATCTTAACTGATGCAGACTGTTGAATATATCTGCCATTTGCTCTGTTAATAAACCCTATAAGTTTACAATGCTTAATATCAACATAATTTCTAACTTTTACTTTATAGGTTTTCTCAAAAACCCTTCCTGGTTCAACTTCTGGATAAGATGGAGCTAAAGCATATTTTGCAATAGAGTCGCCTGTAGTAGGTGGAGTAAAGTACATACGAAGTACATCTTCAAAATCATATTCTTCTAACTCTGTTAATCCGTCTTCTTGTTTATCTACTAAACTATCTTCAACCATAGCAAGAGAAAGAAAATATGGTGTTGTAGTCTTATATAAATAAGTAACTTTTGCTACAATTGTTGCAATACTATCTGTAGAATTGAAAGTACTAGTAAGGGCCAAGTTGAAACTATCGCTTTTTGCTAACTGTGTGGCAATTGAAGTAGGCCAAGCATCTTTAGTAGCAAGAAATAATCCATTTGTTCCGTTACCATATTCAAATCTATCAATACCACCAATTGGCATTACAGAAATACCACCAAATATATCATTACCTATTTTAGTAGCAGTATCTGTTCTAAAATCATATTTAGCACCGGCTACAGGGAAGGCTTGTGCAAAACCGTTGATATGTAATGCTATAACATTTATACGACCAGGATTAGCTGCAATAGCTGGATCTAGAAAATTACGCTTAGCCGGAGGACAGTTAGGGCAAGATGCACCAGTAAAATCTTCAAAAAGCACATTGTGCGGATCTGCAGCAGGTACTGGAGACACTAGATAAGATGTATCTGAACTTTTAACGCTCTTAGTTATGCCTTCTGGTTGTTCAGTACACGAAAATATTCCTATTGATGCAAAAGCAAATAGAATTGATAATTTCTTCATTGGGTTAAAATATCTGCCTAAATTAAAGAATATTATTCAATTTCACTGTACTACTAATTATCCAAATACTCTACTTTAATGTTACTCTTCTTCTTTTGAGGGCTACTAACTTCAACCTTTTCTTTCATAACACTATCTTTTGGTATTACTATCTCTGGATTGATACCCGATATACCATTGTTATTGGTTGGTTTAGCTTTGTTAATATTGGGCTTTGCTACAGTTATAGTAGTTTTTTTGTAGGGATGTTTTTCTACATAGTTGTTATAAGATAACGAAATGGATTGTAATAGCAATTGACCTTGTAAAGCATATCCGGCAGCACTATAGTGCACCAAATCGCCTGCTATAAGATTGTATTTCTTCCACATAGGCGTTTCTTGTAACCCACCGGTAATGTTATATAAATCCCAAAAAGGCAAGTGTTTTTCATGTGTAAACTCATTTAAAGCCTCTGTAACTTGCGAAACGGCACCGTTAGGCTTTTTTTGTCTGAAATATGACCCTGCCGGAGTAGTTATTAATACTTCAGCATTAGGACTAATTTCTTTTAGTGCTGCTACAAAAGAATCACACTTAGCAATAAACTTTGTTTTATCTAAAGTAGTTGTCTGAGCCTCATTAGTCCCCATAGATATAATATACAAATCAGGGGACAACACTTTTAATTGTTCGAAGAATAATGGACTCCTTAAATATTGGTCGTATCTAGCACCATTCACACCTATAGTATGGTACAATACACCACTAGAATCTTTATTTTCTAAGGACACTCCATAAAAACTAAATAAATTGGAGCCTTTGCGTTGAAGTTCAAAAGACTTTATTGGACTACTAATTTCGGCTGTAAGGGTAGACAAATTAGTATCTTTTATAGGTAATGGATATTCTGACAGGCTATCTCTAAGTAAAAAATCACCTTGAGACTTAGATATGAAAAATGTCATCTTGTCAAAACAAGTATAGCGCTCTTCTTCATCTTTTAATCTCATACAAACATTTATGTTAGAAACACATGTATGTATTCCATATCCACTAATACCGGTAGCCAATGGCATACCGGGAATTGTTATTTTATTGCTTTTCCAAGTAGTATTAGACCATGACTTAACATCTTTTGGAGCATTTGAGCCAGCTAATTGATAAGGAAAAACTAAACCCCTACCGGCATTACCAAAATATTGCTGCATACCTTTTCTTACAACAGAAGTCATACCATCCCCCTGCATATGAGAATCTCCTATATGCACAATTGTTAATTTCCCTTTATGAGTATTTTGTATTTTTTGTAGCTTTCTGAAAACTGTGGCCAAAACAGCCTCATTTTCTATTTTATTTTTATCAATATGTACAAAAGGGTATTCCGATGTCATTGGCACATTCCAAACTGAGTCTTGCGACTGGGCGTAAATTGGAATGCTAACCAATAAAACTATGAATATATTTAATAGATGTCTCAACATTGAATGGCTGCGAATATAATTCAAACTATTACAGACATACCTTCTTAGCATAATTCTAACATATTATTATAAACTCCGAGAATACTATCATTAGGATTTTTACGTTAATTGCGATTCTAAAAACTGATACAAACCATGCCGGTAGCAATAATTACAGGTGCAACAGACGGAATAGGTAAAGCTATAGCCGAAAAACTATTACAGCAAGGTATAGATATTGCATTTTGTGCCCGCAATGAGGCGAGGCTTGACTCTGTAACTTCTACTTGGCAAGAGAAATACCCAGAAAGAAAAATAGTATCTGTAAAATGCGATGTAAGTATAAAAGATGAGATAGAAACCTTTGCTAATAATGCTATTGCTTACTTTGGCTCAATAGACATACTAGTGAATAATGCTGGTATATTTTTACCGGGAGAACTTGCAACTGAGCCTACCGGTCGCCTAGAAGCATTAATGTCAACTAACTTATTTAGCGCATACTATCTTTCTCGGGCTGTCATTCCTCTAATGAAAATGAATAATACCGGACACATATTCAATATTTGCTCTGTTGCCAGCCTTAAAGCATACCCTAATGGCGGCGCATATAGTGTAACTAAATATGCTTTATTAGGATTTTCAGACAATTTAAGAGAAGAATTGAAACCCTACAATATAAAAGTGACTGCAATATCACCAGGGGCCACTTATACTAATTCTTGGAGTGGTAGCGGTGTAGCACCCGAAAGAATAATGGAGGCAGCAGATGTTGCTGATATGCTATGGAGTGCATATAATCTATCAAGTAGGGCTAATGTGGAGCATATTGTTATGAGACCTGTTAAAGGAGACTTATAATAATTCCTTTTAACGTAGGTTTAACCCTTACTATTTTACTCCATTGCTTATCAAATTTAATTTTGTGCTTGTCAGAAAATGAAAGAAATAATGAATATGTGGCGTTGTAACATCATCTTCTTGCTTTTGATAGGAAGTTGTTCCATAGCCTTTGGACAAAATGTTGCATTCATTGCTTCTCCCTCTGCTTCTAAAATGGGAGTAAAAGATCAGGTGCAGGTAACATTTACTGTAAAAAATGTAGACGGGTTAACCGATTTACACCCTAATGGTTTTGGAGACTTTACCCACATTGCAGGTCCATTCCAATCGCAATCTGTAAATATTACAAATAATAATAGGTCTATTTCTGTATCTCTTACCTATGTGTTGGTTCCAAGGCATGAAGGTAAATTAACTATTCCACCCGCAACTGCAAAAGATGCCAATGGACATACTTACCAATCGAACGCTGTGACAATTGAGGTAGTCCCTGGTTCTATGGCTCCTACTCAACCAGCAAGAAGACAAATGCCTGGACGTAGTCCGTTTGATGACGACGAAGATGATATGTTTGCCATGATGCAGCAGCAAATGGCGCAAATGAATAGAATGCATCAACAAATGATGCAGCAAATGTATCAGCAACAGCCAAGAGGAGCTCAACCAACTGCCCCCCAACAGGCACAACCCCCAGCTAATGCTCCCGTAAATAGCGATGAGATAAAAAAAGACCTTTTTATTAAAGTAACTGTTGATAAAAACAAAGTAAACGTAGGAGATCAAATAACTGCTAGCTATAAATTGTACTCTAGGGTACCTATGCAGGTATCCATATCTAAATTGCCGTCTTTAAATGGTTTTTGGACTCAGGATTTTGAAATACCTAAGCAACCAAAACCTACGGAAGAAGTAATTAATGGTAAAAAGTATCAAGTATTTCTTCTCAAAAAGTCAGCATTATTTCCTCAGCAGACAGGTACTCTAGAACTAGACCCAGCAGAGGCTACCGGTGTTGCAAGAATTGTGCAACAAGTAAGAAGAAAAATGTCAGATATGTTTGCCTCTCCTTTCGGAAGAGGAACATTAATGATGAATGACCCCTTCTTTGACAATGCATTTTTCGATGATATGATGTACAAGGATGTGAATGTAAACCTACAAAGCACTCCTGTTAAAATAACCGTATTACCACTACCTGATAAAAATAAGCCTTCTGACTTTGGTGGTGCAGTAGGTAAATTCACTATTAGCTCAAAAATTGATAAAGAGAATATTACTACTGATGATGTAGTTAATTTTTCAATCACCATAAATGGTAGTGGCAACCTAAAGCTGATAGAAGCACCAAAATTAAACCTACCAAATGGTATTAGTACATATGACCCTCAAATTATAGATTCTATAACTAGTAGAACAACCACAATAAGCGGATATAAAACACTTACTTACGCTATAACTCCCCAAACTGCAGGTGATTTTACTATTCCTGCTATACCGTTTACTTACTATGACCCATCTAAGGGCACTTATATTACACTCAATACAACCCCTGTTACCCTGCATGTAAAACCTGGTAAAGGCGGAGTAGCGAAAACAACTACAACAAAACTAAATTTGATAAAAGATATACACGATATAAATGCTTCTGCCGTATCTCATTGGGAGCCCAGTGCACTACCCTACTTTTACACTAATTGGTACTGGATATTAATAGGAGCAGTGGTAGCAGGTGGTGCTACTTACGCAGGTTGGAAAAAATATAACGATGCACAGTCTGGTAATACTGTAAAACTTAGAAATAAGAGAGCCAACAAAATAGCACTACAGAGATTGGCAACTGCACAAAAATTGATGCAAAAGCAACAAGATAAACAGTTTTACGAAGAAATATCTAAAGCTATTTGGCTGTATTTGAGCGATAAATTATTTATTCCACTCTCAGCTATGTCTAAAGATGTTGCTATATCTGCCTTACACGACAGGGGGGTAACAGATGCTGCACTTAATAACTTTAATTCTGTGATATGGGAATGTGAAACTGCCCTTTATGCAAGTGGGGGTGCTAAAAAAATGAACCAAACCTATGAAGAGGCCATTAAAGTAATAAGCGATTTTGAAGAATTGATAAAGGAGGTAAAATATGCGTAGATATTTAGTAATACTCGTATGCACATTTTTTGCAGTTATCAACTTTACATATGCCGCAGATCCAGTTCAAGTTTGGAATAGGGCTAATAATTTTTACAAACAGAAGCAATACGACAGTGCAGCCGTATTGTATGAGCAATTAGCAGCTACGAAACCTAACAATGCGGACTTATATTACAACCTAGGTAACACTTATTACAGACTAAACAAAATAGGGCTGGCAGTACTTAATTATGAGCGTTCTCTGGAAATAAACCCTGAAAACAAAAATGCATCAGATAACTTACTGCTAACGCATAACAGAATAACCAATAACATTCATAAAGCTGATGACATATTTTTTGTGCAATGGTGGAATACTATAACCTCTGCACAAAAAGCAAATATGTGGGCAATAATATGCTTGTTATCCATTGTTCTTATAGTTAGCTTATTTGTTAGTAGATATGCAATGAAAGCGTCTATACCAGTACAATTACCCTGGGGGCTTAGTCTGCTGACTATTTTATTGTTAATAATTGCCAATACTGCTGCACACAATGCCACACATTCTAGCAAGGCTGTAGTGATGGTTAATGATGCTCCTTTAATGGCTAAAGACTTGTCTGGCAAGCCATTAGTAATAGTACCGGAAGGTACAACTGTTACTATTGGTGATACTAAAAGTGATTGGATAGAAGTAGTATTGCCTGATGGCAGAAAGGGTTGGATGCAGTTGAACCTCATTAATAAAATATAACTTTGCACCTGCTTACTAGGCTAAGTTATATATGTCAGGTTATTTTATCACTACTCCTTTATGGTTACGCAAGTGCTATCCCCAACAAACCTTTTGGGATATTCCTTTAACTATAGAGCCTACAGTATATATTACTTTCGACGATGGCCCACACCCAACTATTACACCCCATGTTTTGAATATTCTTGAAGAATATAATGCAAAAGCCTCTTTTTTTTGTGTAGGGAATAATGTAAGACTATATCCGGACACTTTTACGGAAACCATAAAAAAAGGGCATACTGTGGGCAATCACACATACGATCATGTTAATGGATGGCATACAGATAATTATAGTTACTTAAAAAATATAGCACGGGCACACCAATACATACCGGGACATATTTTTCGCCCACCGTATGGTAGAATAAAGCATTCGCAAATGCGTAAACTACAACAAGCCAATAAAGGCTGGAAAGTGTATATGTGGAGTTTGCTTAGCGGAGATTTTGACACTTCTATTTCTGCAGAACAGTGCACACAAAACGTATTAAAACACTTAAAACCCGGTGATATAGTAGTGTTTCACGATAGTGAAAAAGCTTGGGACAGAATGCATGTAACACTCCCCAAGGTACTAGACTATTGCCGCGAAAAAGGTTGGAAATGCAGTGCCCTACCTTATTAAAAACTAATCCAAACAAAATAAATTAATGTTCATAGATACTCATACACACTTATACGAACCCAATCTAATTACCGATCCTGAGCAAATAAACAGAGCGCTTAAAGCAAATGTGGGCCGTATGTATATGCCCAATTGCGATAGTGAAACAATACCAGCTATGCTGATGCTTGCAGATACCTATCCCGAAAATTGCTTTCCTATGATGGGGGTACACCCTACTTACATTAAGGCGGATACTTATAAGCAAGAGTTAGCCATTGTAAAAGAATGGTTAGAAAAACGGAAATTTGCTGCCATTGGCGAAATAGGCCTTGACTACTACTGGGATACTACATTTAAAGCGGAGCAAATAGCTGCTTTTGAACAACAAATAGACTGGGCATTGCAGTACGATTTACCCATAGTGATACACAGCAGAGAGGCTACTGAAGACTGCATTGATATAGTGCGCAAAAAGCAAAACGGAAAACTAAAAGGCGTATTTCACTGTTTTGTAGGCACTCTTGAGGAAGCAAAAGCCATAACAGAGCTTGGATTTTTATTGGGAATAGGAGGTGTATCTACCTACCGCACCAGTACCCTGCCGGAAATATTACCTCATATAGGCTTGCAACATTTGGTATTAGAAACCGATGCTCCTTATTTAGCACCGGTTCCTTATAGAGGTAAAACCAACGAAAGCAGCTATATACCTGTAATAGCTCATAAGCTAGCTACTATTATGGATACTACCCCTGAAGAGGTAGAGCGCGTAACTACAGAAAATGCGTTAAGCTTATTTGCTCTCTAATACTTTATCATACCAAAGTTGCACTAAGCCTGATGGGAAAGTGCAACTTCTTACCAGTTGTATCTGTTGTTCTATACCGGGCTGAAAAAGACGTACTCCATCACCCAGTAAATGCGGAATGATTGATACTATTACTCTATCTATTAAACCCTCACGCAATAAATCATTTGCCGCATCGGCACCACCGTCTATAAATATATCTTTACCATCTTGCTGCTTTAAGTTGCCTATTAACTCTTTTAGGCTACCGTTATAGTAAGTAACATTATCATCATTACCGGTACGGCTACGCGATAGCACATAAGATTTTCTAGATGCATGCGGATACGGTATACCAAAACCAAGCACAACATCATAGGTTTTACGCCCCATAATTACAGTATCTACCGTATTTACAAAATCTTGGTAGCCATAATCCTCACCCGGACGGGCTACCATATCTAACCAATCTAGCCCATCATTAGTACGGGCAATGTAGCCATCTAGTGACATGGCTATATAAACAACAACTTTTCTAGTAGACATATTACAAATGTAAAATGATACGCGCTAAGATGTTATTGTTAAAGAAAAATCCTACATTTGCGCCCCCAAGGAGAGATGCTCGAGTGGTTGAAGAGGCACGCCTGGAAAGTGTGTATACCTGTCAAAGGGTATCAAGGGTTCGAATCCCTTTCTCTCCGCTAATAATGTAACCCTGCGCTAAGCGCGGGGTTTGTTGTTTTAAGATTCCCTTTCTCTTATTTTAGTGATTAATATAAAAAATATTCTTTAGATAAAAAACGTACTTTTCACGTTTTATACATAAAGTATTATTATTATTATTGTGTTTGTAATACTTAAAAAAATACTTTCTATTGAATAATTGCTACATTTATTATGAATCAAACTAATCAATTCTTACAATCTTCTTTATTAGACAAAGGTATATATATAGTAATAACGCTATTTATATTAAGCATGATATCTGAAAGATTTGTGACTTGGTTTAAGCTTTATTTTGGCAAAGAAGGGAGATGGTTCCCAGGGTTTTCAAAGAAAACTGAAGACCTAAGGAAGATGATCAAGACACCTGAAGAGGAAAAGCAATTGGAGGTAAAAGTGCTAGGGCTGAATATTGTACTTAGTTGCTTAATTGCCTTATTGTCACATGCTGATTTGTTTGATATAATTTCGTCAACGTCCCCCAATAATTCAATTGGTTGGCAAAAAAATGCAGATTTTGATTTTAATACGTTTGTTGGTTGTATCCTAACTGGCTTCTTTATAAGTCTGGGTTCCAAGTTTTGGCATGATCTGTTGGATTTATTACTTTATAGCAAAAATCTAAAAGCTAAATTATCTGATGAAAGAACATACACAGCACCAAAAACAATTGAGCAATTTGACGAATACATTAATATGCCTGATTCAAAGATAACTGATCTCGCATTAGAAAGGTATGGTGATGCTATTAGTAAAATTCCTGGCGTTGTAGGTGTTGGCAGTGGCCTAATGAAGAAAGGTAATAGCAAAATTGGTTGCTTAGAAGTGCATTTTGGTGATGGTTTAAACTTAGAGGCTGTTAAAAGTGAGTATTCAATACAACTAAAGTCCGGTATAGCGATTAATGTACCAGTAAATAAGATAGTTACTGGTGAAACTGAGTTACACATTGACGAATTTAACGCAGGTTGTTTGGTTGCTAACGAATCGGAAGCATTGGGTTGGGGGGCAGCCGGATGCATAGTAAAAAAAGATGCTGATAGTAGTACTTACATACTATCATGCCTTCACGTTTTAAATGGTGACAGAGATTTGACATCATATACGAAAGGCAGCAAAATAATTGTTTCTACCAATGGTAATAAGCGCAAGGTTGCCACTCTAACAGAAGGAATGCGAACGGAAACTTTGGATGTTGCAATTGCCCAAATTTCACCTGATTACCGGTTTACAAATAACGGTATAGGAAATCCAAAGAATGTAAAAAGCATAACCACTAATGATGCTATATTGGAACTGCCAGTTAATATTGTCGGTGGAAAGTCAGAGAAAAAACGAAAAGGAATGATTTACAATAATTCAATGAAGAAATCTTTTCCATATCCCGACAAAAGCTGGGAACTTTCCGATCTCTTAGTATTAACCCAATATGACGGTGAAAATTATAAAACACTAACGCAGAAAGGTGACTCCGGTTCATTGGTAATGGATGATGACAATAATGCGGTAGGTATTGTAGTAGGTGGGGACAAGAAATTTACGTATGCAATGAAAATGGATAAAATATCAAACCTTCTTAAAATTAAACTCGCGTAAAATGAAACACACAAATTTACTGACGATCTTTATCTTCTTGGTCGCTACAGCTAGTGCACAGCCAAAAGTAGCAAGTATCACCTTAAGTGGTGCTGGACCAGCTTTGGCTTATTCTTATGACGTGTCTGACGGGACAAAAGCCACAGATGGCACAAAGTTGACATCAGATTTTAATTATAAAAAAGATCGCGGAAAAATGGTGTTTATTAATAACACTACTAATGATTACTATATCCAGTTTTATTATAAAAAAAAGGGGAAAGAGCATCTTGTTAGTCCAAGGACGAAACTTAAGAAAAATGATGGCACAAATGATGGCACATACATAGTGAACATTGAAAAAAAGGGTTCAGCCGATATTGTAAACGATGGTATTAATATCGCTTATATTGGATTTCGTATTTTCGACGCTCCTGTAGAGGGGCGTAACATTGTTGACGGATTTGCTCCACTAAAGGATAAACCTGATAAAGGCGCCGGAATTACGATTAATACTAAATTTTCGAAGCAACAATTCGATAATATAGCAAGTGTTAAATCCTATTTGAATGATAAATATGAAGAGCATAGAAATAATTTTGAGAACTTAGTAATAGTTGATAATGTTATACATATTTTTCTAGATGAAAATGGGCAGCCATTATTAACCGATTATCCTACAACTGCCAGAAGTGGGGACAAGTTTCAATTTCATATTTTCTCAAGAAAGAAATATACATTTTCTTATGTTGGTACGGGTGTGTATGTACCTACTCCTATTGCTGAAGAATTAGACAAAAAATCCACAGATGCGGCAATACAGTCGGGTACATTAGAAGAGGATAACAGTCTAATTGAATATCCCTCTCAGATATTTGGCCCATTTACGGGATCATTTCAAATCCAAATGTTGAGAGCAGATATGACTACAGAAGATGATCCGCAGTCAATTTTGAATAGAACAATTAAACTTCTTAAGGTAAGTCGGGTTAGTCTGAACACTGGGGTTGTATCGAGCTTTTTAAAAGGGCCAGAGAATATCTCAATTTATCAAAAAGCTAATGGGGATAGTACACTAGTAGCTGACTTTCCTAGCGTCAGGGCTATTGTTACTGTTATGCTTACTTTTCATTTTAAACCAAGAAATCTTGATATTAAACCTAGAGATTTTGGATGGGAACGCCTTGGTTTTACCGTAGGTACAAATATTAGTAGCGCAACAATTGCAGATAATTATTTTTTTGGCCTCAATTATGAGTTGGCGAACGGTCTTTTTGTAAATTGTGGGTCCCATCTCGGTAAGGTGAAATATGTTGTTGGAAAAGATAATTTTGTTTTTGGGGAAGAAAAATTCTCAGGTACGCTTTTAACTAAAGAAAAATGGGCTTTTGGACCTTATATCTCTGTAAGCATAGATGCAGGTTTGTTTGCAAAAGCATTTAAAAATATATCATCGTCGGCAAAATAATTTGCAGTTGACATATTTTAATTTATATGTTCAGGAGTTAATTGTCGTCTCAGTATTTTCAATCGCCTTAAAATCCTCCACAAAATAGTTCGAAAATTGTCCCCTTCTCTCCGCAGAAATTAGAAACCCCGTGCTTAGCGCGGGGTTTGTTGTTTTAAGAGACCATTTCATAATGGCATTAAGAATATTTCTCCCAGAGTAATGGAAATCTGTTTTTCAGATCGTCATTATCTTCACTCCATTCCTCGCCTGTAATTTCCTGATTTTCAATGTAGCCCTCAGGTATATTAGTTCCTGTCACTTCTTCAAACACCATTCTAGGTATATATCCCATTCCCTCCCATTCAACTTCTATTTGTTCTTTATTGAGCTGAACTAGAGTTTCTGGATTTGCAATTGTTTTGTAGTAAAATTCTTTGCCTTGTGCAATTACCCAATCTCTAAAATCTATAAAGGAATCATCTCCACATCCCCCATGAATAATATAGATAGCTCCCCATAAATCCCAATTATATGCATCGCCTCTGAGTTTCCTAAATTTATTATCAAATAGCAGAATATCTTGTGGTGATAATCTTAGTAACTCATTTTTCAAAGCATCTTGTTGTGCTTCAAAATCTCCATTGCCTTTTTTGTAGGAAAAATGAATAATGTTCCAAAACTGGTCATCAGACATTGTTTCCGTGGTGGGTGTAACATTGTTGCCTTTCTTACCTCCAAATAACTTATTTAAGATTCCCATGTTTAAAAATAGTAAATGGTCTTAATATCCTTAATAAGAAATGTTCGAAATCTTAGTTTTTGTATTCTCTAATAATCTCACTTACAAACAGACCTTAATATTACTCCCTCCATTCACCCAGTGCTTTACTATGCATATACACCAATAACCCCTAATTTCGCCGGCAAATAGATTATTTGCAGCTTATGCATACACTTGCAGCACTACAGCGTGGAGAATTACACGGAGCTAAGGAACTAAAATTGTCTGAGGGTCTTACACATTTTCCGCGCGAAATATTTGATTTGGCCGATACTCTGGAGAAGCTAGATTTATCGGGCAATCATATAAGTGAACTTCCTGCTGATTTTGGTAGACTGCAAAAATTGCGCATCCTCTTTTGTTCAGATAATCCTTTTACTACCCTACCCGA
>CAYWUY010000008.1:0-66235 GCA_964461535.1 uncultured Flavipsychrobacter sp. | reverse complement strand
AAAAGAAACCTATAAATACAGAAATGCGTAAAGGCAATTTACTGTGGCTAGTAAAGCCAAGCATTGCCATATCATAAAGTGTAAAAAAGTTATTTTTAGTTTTCCCTGCTGCCCTTTGTGGTTGAGTATATTCTAACTCATATCTGTTAAAACCCAACTCTGTTATTAACCCTCTAAAATAAGGATAGGGGTCATTTAACTGCCTTAATTCAGAAATAAACTGCTGGTCATACAATCCAAATCCGGTGAAATTTTTCACCGGCTGTTCTCCTGCTGTAGATAATTTATTTAATAAATTATAATAAAACTTACGGGCTGCAAACATTAAAGGATTTTCCTTACTCTTCTTCTTTACCGCTATCACAATTTTATACCCTTCTTCCCACTTAGCTAAGAAATCTGCTATCAATTCTGGTGGGTCCTGAAAGTCTGCCACAAGAGAAATTACTGCATCTCCTGTGCACTGTATCATACCATGAAACGGAGACCTAATATGTCCAAAATTTCTAGCATTAACTATTACTTTAACATAGGGTCTAGTAGCAGCCAATCGTTTTAATATAGCTACCGTAGTATCTGCAGAAGAGTTATCAATAAAAACATGCTCATAAGTGTATTGAGGCATTTTCTCAAATACCTTTTCTACTGCAGCTACTAAATTTTCTACATTTTCCTCCTCATTATAGCATGCTGTAATTATTGATATATGCTTCTTCAATTCCTCTTTCAATTAAAATTTTGTAATAAAATACTCTAATGCTGCTATAGCTTCAGGCTCGGTTAAATCTATAATTTTAGAAAACTCAAATGATGTATTCATCATAATTAGTGGCAAACCAGTACCTACCCTCTTTTTATCTTGCTTCATAGCCCCTAATAAAACTGCAATATCTAGTTTTTTCCATTCGTCATTAGGTACTTTCAGCAAATCAAAGAATACGGTACTTAGTCTTTCATACAAATCTGAAGTTAAAACACCTTTATTTAAAGAAACATAATTGGCTAATATCATGCCCATTATAACTGCCTGACCATGAGGTATTCTATAGTTAGTAGCAGTTTCTATAGCGTGTCCAAAGCAATGTCCATAATTGAGCAAATTTCTTTTACCTTGGTCAAACTCATCCCCTTCCATATAAGTCCACTTAATATCAAGAGAACTTTTGGTTATATCTGATATTACTGACAAATCTCTTGAATGAATCTTCGGAAGTAAGTCTTCTAAATATGAGAGTGTTGATACGCCTCCCATGGTATGTAATTTTATAACTTCACCTAGCCCACTGTAATAATCCTCTTCGGCCAATGTTTGAGTAAATGCTGATGATATATATACCTGATGAGGAGGATAAAAAGTACCTAAAATATTTTTATATGACTTGTAGTTTAGAGATGTTTTACTACCCATGCAGCTATCTGCCTGGGCTAATAATGTTGTAGGTACATATATCCACTTCAACCCTCTGTAAAAAGTACTAGCAACAAATCCACTTAAATCTTGTGTAATTCCACCACCTATTGAAATAATAGCAATTTTCTTGGTAGGTTGTAAAGCAATAATAGCATCATAAATAGTCTCTGCATAGTGAAGCGTTTTATTATCTTCAATAGCATCAATTAGACATACTCTATCAGCATTTAGCAAATGAAAATGAGCACGATATAACTCGTAAACCTTTCTGTCTATTACATATACTGCACTTTCGTTGCTACATATTTCTTTTAGGAAATTCAAATCATTCTCGAAATACAGCGTGTAATTATGTATCGAGGAAACTATTTCTCTACTATTATTTGTCATAATAAACTATAACCTCCGTCTGCTAATATTGTTTGTCCGGTAACAAATGAGTTTTTTTCTGAGCCTAAAAAGAAGATTAGTTCAGCAATTTCTTTAGGTTCTGCCAATCTGTTAATGGGCAAATTAGCTTTAATCAATTCAATTTGTTCTGGGGTATTATTAATTTTCGTCAATTCAGTGTTTACATAGCCAGGAGCAACTGCATTTACTAGCACATTAGATGCGGCATACTCTACAGCACAAGTGCGAGTAAACGCATTTATTGCAGCTTTAGAAGATGCATACATACTTCGTCCGGCTTTTGTAACACTTCCCCAAATAGAACTAATATTAACTATTCTTCCATAACCATTAGCTCGCATTTTTGGTGCAAGTAAATCAGTTAATAATACCGGTGCCCAGTAATTAATATTCATTAATTCTTCTGCTGCTGCAAAATCTAATTCACCTACCTTGGCTAAAGGATTGATACCTGCATTATTTACAAGGACATCTATTCTAATATCCAAGCTATTTATATAAGATACAATACTATTTTTTGAACCCAAATCCATTTCAGCACGAGAAGGGGCTACAACAGTATAGCCCCTTTCTCTAAATAATTCAACACAAGCCTTTCCAATTCCACGAGAACCTCCTGTTATCAAAACAGTTTTGTTACTCATAACTTCCTCCCGCCTGGGCTATTAATTTATCATAACGTTGTTGCAACATCTCAATACGATTTTCATCTTCCTTGTAAATCATACCATAGAAGTTGCGTTTATTTTTCAACCACATTAATTCAAATCCTACAGCCTTCAATATGCCTTTATCACCTCCATTAGCTAAAGTAGCTCTTGAAGCGTCAAATAACACTTTTCTAGTTTCGAATTTATCTAATGTATTTGGAGTCAACTGATCAAAAAACGGTAATGATTCTGCAGATACGCCACCACCTATAACACACTCCATATCCGGATTAAACTTCTTAGACTTAACTAGTATCTCGTCACAAATTTCTCTTATTGTGTCAGAGTTAATGTCATTACGAGTAAGTCCCATAGAGCCGGTCATATCTACCCTACCTACCACAACACCTTTCAACTCACTAATGTTTGGTAGTGTAAGCATGTCGTCAAAGTTTTTAACTGTAGATATTGTTTCTACATTTATTAAAAAGTCAACTTCTTTACGCTCATCTTCAGGAAAAGCTAAATTGGCACAAGCCAAAAACTTTTTCAAAGCATATTTAGTCTCAATCATTGGGCCTACAATACGAGTTACACCAATAGAACGAGAATCATACATATCTTTTAAAGCTTCGCAACCACCTATTTTTATAGTAAGGTCTAATCCTGCTTTTGTAATAACTTCTTTTAAACGTAGGGCTTCTTCTAAACGAGTACCTTCGGCTTCAAACTCTGCTTTAATACCAATTGCAAAATGATTTTCTTTCAAATCTTTCAATTGGTCAACCATTTTTCTTTCTAATGCATTCATCGAATGGGATATTTTGCTACAAATTAAAGGATAAATTGACAAAAAACGACTTAAATAACTTCTTTTATGTACAAATTAGACCTAAACTCTTCTCTATCTAAGAAAGGAGCTAAATCTTCTAGTGGCGCTGATACCATCCTGCCATCATCGAGCTTTTTAGATGATACTTTTGGCAAAAATTTATAGTCTTCAACTAATACTACTTCGCATATCACAGGTCCCTCTGTATTTAGTACTTGTTGTATTTGGGCTTCTAAATCTATCTGTGAAGTGATTTGATATGTTTTGAAACCATATGCATTACCTAATTTAATAATGTCAGGAAAACTTACTCCCGATTTAGGATCGCTACCTACTCTATGCCCACCAAAAAAACCGTCTTGCGTTTGTTTGATAGATATATATCCATTATTATTTAAATAAATAATTTTTATAGGCATTTGATGATGGATAACAGTTTGTAACTCTTGTATATTCATTTGTATACTTCCATCTCCCGCAAGACAAACTACTTCTCCAAAATTTTTAGCTACACAGGCTCCTATTGAAGCAGGTAAATCAAATCCCATAGATGCACAGCCACTATTCCAAAATATCCTAAACGGCTTTTCAACAGGCATCGCTTGGAACGGAGCAACACATGCAGTACCGTCACCAGCCACAACAGTAGCATCAGCAGGTAGCAACTTACCTAACACCTCCATAAAATTATATGGATGAACACCACTACCTAGCTTATACTCTGGCAATACACTTGGATATTTAGCTTTTCTAACCTTATTCCATGCTAACCAATCAGCATGTTTTTCTATTAATGATTCTCCAAGTAAGGAAGCTAATTCTGTAATAAAGACCTTAGCATCCATACAAACAGCTAAGTCGGGCTTCACAGTGGGCTTTTGCAATTCTGCAGGATCTACATCTACAATAATCTTATATGACTCTCTTGCAAAATACTCCCAGTTATAACTAACCTGTCTAATATTGTTTCTAGTACCTATGGTAATGAGTACATCGGCATTTTGCACACAAAAGTTACCAGCTCTATTACCAAGTGTACCTAATCGCCCGATGTAATTATTATGACCCTCTGTAATTACGTCCATTCCATTAAATGTAGTAACTACTGGTATATTTGTTTTCTCTATAAAGTTCAAAAAATCAGCTACTGCACCTGATATTCTAACACCATGACCTGCAATAATTACCGGGCGTTCAGCACTTTTTAATTTATTTACTACATCGGCAACAAGTAGCGCATCACTCTCATGGCTATCTACGCTTTCTGCAGTATATGGTCTCAATTCAGCTTCATCTACCAAAGCACCTTGAATATTCATTGGAATATCTAACCATACAGGACCTGGCCTTCCACTTTGTGCTAAATGAATGGCCTTTTCCAAACAATATCTAATGTCTTTAGCATCGGTTACCATTTGGGCATATTTTGTAATGGGCTTCACTACACTAATTATATCCACTTCCTGATCCCCCAACTGCCTCAATCCCTTTATTTCCGGGCATGAATGTATGGTGGTTTCAAATTTTACCTGACCAGACAAATACAACACAGGAGCAGAATCAGTCCATTGACCCATTACACCATTTAAAGCATTCAAACCACCAGGACCAGTGGTAACATTAACAACTGCTAAACGGTTAGCGGTTCTAGCATACCCCTCAGCAGCTATAGCACATGCTTGCTCATGATGATTACAGATGTACTTTAAATCTCGTCCTAAAGAATCGTTTAAATGCATAGCACCTCCACCGGTAACCATAAACACGTGTTCAACACCTGCTTCCTTTAAACGCTTTACTATATAATCAGTTACTTTTATCATTTATTTATCTGTTCTTAATAATTCTTCTTTTATAGTAGATTTATTATCAAAATACCATTTATATAACTCTTCTACTGCTTGTCCCAACGGTGTAAATTCCAAATTTGACATTTCACTGCGCAACAAACCATTATGCCCACTATATTCTATACCTAATCCATCACTGGCTACCAACACATCAATATTCTTGCCAGAAATAGTTTTTACCAAATTTGCTAAGTCTAAAAGATGAACAGACTGATCAGGCGTGATGTTATAGGCTTTATTAGAAACATTATTAGACATAAAATAATCTAATATCGGCATTAAATCATTGACATATAAATAATCAAACTTTCTATCTTGCCTTAAAGTAATAGGCAAATTGAATATAGCCTTACATATGGCATTTGATATGAACCTTATAGCATAATCTTCATACTTACCAAATACTCCAAATATCCTAAAGTCTATAACGTTGTCTATGTGTGGTAAAAACTGACCTAGAATATACTTATTATATCCGTGTTCATCTGCGGGAATATATGTGCCAAAATACTCTTCTTTCATTTTAGGTACATAATGTCGCATATCATACGCAGCCCCACTCCCCATGTTTAAGATTTTACCAAACTTGTCCTTATGCTTTAATAAATTAAATAGCATTCTCGAGTTGGTTAATAATAAACTAGTAGTATCGGCTGCATTTCTATGACCGGGTTTAGCAGCAGCATGAATAATAAAGTCGAAATAAGTGTTTTTATTAAAAAAGCTTGCCACACTCTCATCATCACTACAGTCTAGTTCTTTCCTAATTGGTGCTACTATTTCATACTTTTCCACAAGGTTTGACTCTAAAATATTTCTACCAATAAAGCCGGTTCCTCCGGTAAGTAATATCTTTTTCATGTTTTATATGCCGCCTGTAAAAGTAAACAATATTACATACTCTATCTGTTGTTAGTAATCTTTGACACAATATTTCTGCTAATTTGTATTTTGCACCTATAAAACGTTTTTCTAGTGGCTTCGAAGAAAAAACCAATTAGCAAACCTAGTACTGAAACAACTGCCGTAAAACACCAAGAAACTCCTACTGCAGCTGTAAATACTACACCTACAAAAGATTTTATAAATGATTTAGGAAGTAAAGGAATTTTCCTTGCTCTGGCTATTTTAATTATTATAGCGTTAATAGTGTTTAAAAATTATTTAGGCACAGGAAAAATTTATTCATTTACCGATATCGCATCAGACTCTTTCAACTTATCATATCCTAATATAGTCAATACTACAAACTATATACATAAATACGGTATACCTAAATGGTCTTTCCATTCAGGTATGGGGCAAAGCATTTTCCCGTTCTTTTTACGAGACCCATTTAGCCTATACTTTTATATGGGTAGTGCTGATGCAGTAGGTGGAAAGCTTATAACAGTTGAATTAATAAAAATCATAGCATCCGGAATACTTTTCTATTATTTACTGAAGCTTATAAAGTTTAGTAACTATAGTTCTATAATAGGTGCCATATGTTATTCTTTTAGCGGCTTTATGATAATGGGTAGTGCTTGGTATGGCTTCACTTACGAAGCACTTAACCTAACTATAATGCTTATTGCATTTGAGCTACTATACCAATTCAATAAGTGGTGGTTATTTCCTGTATCCATATTTCTAATAGGAATATCTATGCCATTCAACATTTATTTTTATGGTCTATTTCTAGCTACGTATGTATTATTAAGATTATCTCAGGATAACCAACTTAACCTAAAAAACATAGGATTACTGTATGGAAAAATGATAGCACTGGGCAGTATTGGCCTACTTATATCGGGTCCATTCTTGTTAGAAAATATTATACAATTATTAGAAAGCCCGCGTGTTGGCGGCACCAATTCATTTGCAGATGTACTATCAAAGCAATCTGCTTTCGCTACCACTCCCAAACAAGAACTGGGAACATCATTATTAAGATTTTTTTCTAACGATATACTTGGAAGTGGCGATAACTTCAGAGGAGCAAAAAATATATTAGAAGCCCCATCTTTCTATTGTGGAATAGCTTGCCTGGTTGTAATGCCACAAGTATTTAATTATCTTAATAAGTCACAAAAGATATTTTTTGCAAGTTTTATAGGGCTGTGGCTTTTACCTACATTTTTTCCATATTTCAGATATGCTATTTGGTTGTTTAGTGGTGATTATTATAGAGGATATGCTTTTTTTGTAGCTATCATATTTATCTATTACACTGTTATAGCTATTGATAAATTACTTGAAATCAAGAAGATAAACCTAATCACTTTAGTCATAACAACAATTACACTTTTAGGTATATTAAGCTATCCATATTTTGAGGATTCGGAAATTGTAAATGGTACAGTAAAAGGATTTGCATTGCTAATGGTTATTGTATACGCTGCCATTACTTATCTACTAACCTTACAGAAAAACAATACTGGATTAAAATATGCACTATTGGGCATACTCATTTTTGAAATCATCTATATATCTGGCATTACTACTAATAACTGGAATGCTTTTGACCCTACAGAAAAAGAAGGTAAAAATGGATACAATGATTATTCTGTAGATGCTATAAATTACATCAAACAGATAGATAATAGTTTTTATAGAATAGACAAATCGTATGGCTCATCTACAGCTCGCTTTATGTCTATTAACGATGGTTTGGCACAAGATTATAATGGTACTAGCTCATATAATCCATTCAACCAACTCAACTATATATATTATATGCAGAGAATTGCTGTGGCAGATAAGAAAGATGAAAACACCTCAAGATGGTGCATGGGCTTGCTAAATAGACCAATCATAGAATCGCCCAATCAAGTAAAATATATATTAACCAAAGATGTACGCAATCCTATATGGCAAATAATGTGTGACTCTATAAAAAAAGTGGGGGACGTAACTGTATTTAAAAATAAATACAGCGTACCATTTGGCCAAACATATAACACCTACATAACTGAAAGTGAATACGAAAGATGTTCTATAGACCAAAAAAGCTTTTTAACATTAAGGACGTGTGTAATACCAGATAATTACAAACCATCCATAGCTCTTCCTCACTTCAACTTTAGTGATACTACAACACCTTTCAATTTTGATTTATATCGATCTTATGTAGATGAAATTAGTAAAGAGACATTATCTACTACAACTTTTGACGACAACCATATACAAGGAAATATTACTATTTCTCAAGACAAAATGATGTATTTATCTATTCCATACGACGACGGATGGCATGCATACGTAGATAATACACCGGTAGAAAAAATAAAACTATCATCAGGCATGACTGGACTAGCTATTAAAGCCGGCAAACATAGAATTGAACTAAAGTATGAATTAAGATATTGGAGCAAAGGAATGATGATGAGCGGAATAGGTATATTATTATTAGTAGGGCTTACCATTATTAACCCAAGAGTGAATAAAAAAAGAAGTAACCTAAGCTAAAAAAATCCAAAAATTCAACAAAACTCCTTTTCAACAATTAGCATTTATTACTTTTACCACATGACACTTCAAGAACAATTTAACGAGGCAGTAGAAATAAGCAAACAAATTAAAAACAGACCGGATAACGATACATTACTTAAACTATATAGTTTATACAAGCAGGCTACAGATGGAGATGCTCCTAGTGATGGTCCATCAAATCCGTTTGATATTATAGGAAAAATAAAACATGGCGGTTGGGCAAAACTAAAAGGAATGAGTGCCGAAGATGCTATGAAAGAATACTTAGCAATATTTGCTACAATAAAAAAAGACTAGAACGTTGTTCTAGTCTTTTTTACTAATAATCTATAGTAGCTTGTATTTCTCTCTCTATTAATGCTTCTGCTAAAGGTCTTAAAAAATCGAAAGAACCTTTTTTTACAGCATACTTTCCTTTGTTATGTATTATCATAGCACACTGCTCAGCCTGATGTTCAGAATGACCACAAACCTCCATTAAAGAGGCAATTACCCAATCAAACGTATTTACATTATCGTTCCATACAATAAGATTATGTAACGCTTCAGTAATTACATCAGTTTCTTCTACATGCTGCGTTTCCCAAAGTGGTGATGTTGAATTAAAAATAGTGCGATTCATATAATAAAATTGCGATTACGAAGTTAAGTAAAATCGAAATTCAGAATTACATTGTGGATAAAAAATGCCCCAAGTATATTACTTGAGGCATTACATAAATAATGTATTAAAAAGTTATTTTTTCATATACATAACTTCTTTAACTACCCTTACAGTTTTAGGCACATCAGGTAAATAAGATGCTACTAAATTGGGTGCGTAGTGCATATTAGCATCAGCCGAAGCTATTCTGCGAATAGGTGCGTCTAGGTAATCGAAAGCTTCTTTTTGTATACGGTAAGCTATCTCTGCACCTACACTTCCATACGGCCACTGCTCTTCTACAATTACAAGTCTATTTGTTTTCTTAACAGAATCCATAATTGTTTTCCAATCTAATGGTCTTATTGTTCTTAAGTCTATAACCTCAGCACTGATGCCTTCTTTTGCCAACTCTTCGGCGGCAGCTAATGCTACTTTAATCATTTTATTATAAGTAACAATAGTAACATCAGATCCTTCTCTTTTTACCGCAGCTTTACCTATCTCTATGATATACTCTTCTTCAGGAACTTCACCTAAATCGCCATAGCAAGTTTCGCTCTCCATAAACACTACAGGATCGTTATCTCTAATTGCCGCTTTTAGTAAACCTTTAGCATCATAAGGTATTACTGTAGATATTACTTTCAAGCCAGGCACATTAGCATACCAGTTTTCAAATGCCTGAGAGTGCTGAGCAGCTAGCTGACCTGCACTACCGTTAGGGCCTCTGAATACTATAGGACTACCAAAATGGCCACCAGTCATAGATAGCATTTTGGCGGCATGGTTAACTATTTGATCTATAGCCAATTCAGCAAAGTTCCAGGTCATAAATTCAATTATAGGCCTAGTATTATTCATTGCAGCGCCAACACCTATTGCCGCAAAACCAAGTTCACTGATTGGAGTATCTATTACTCTTTTAGCACCAAATTCATCAAGCATGCCCTGACTTACTTTGTATGCTCCATTATATTGTGCTACTTCTTCACCCATAAGAAACACGCTAGGATCTCTGCGCATTTCCTCTTCCATAGCCTCTCTTAAAGCTTGCCTTAATGCAATAGTTCGCATATTAGATTGATATGTAGTTTTATTGTGTTGTGTTAATTCTTATTGTATGTACGTAATACAAAACGGGCGTAAAGATAGTATATAACAACTTATTTTCCCGCTCTTCTAAATGTTACTGTGCTAAAACTACCATCTTGTTCAAATTTCAGTTTTAGTTCACTACGAGTAAGCGATAATATAATAGCCTTAGATTGTGTAGACTCTTGATTAGCTAATTTTTCGTCCATAACCAACACATTATCGTTCATGAATTTCCACCTAGCTTCATTTTCTTTACCGCCATTAAATGTTACATTAACTACACTATCATTTACAAAATTAAAATAGGTACTTTTTACGGCGTTGAGTTGTTCGGCCATAGAGCTATCGTGCTTGGCTTGTAACACACTTCTTATACTATCTAAATTTGAAAATCCATAAAGTTCCATATTAGTAGTAGAGTCATTACCCTTACCAAAAGTATCTATGTACTGCTGAGATTGAAGAAAAAAACTATCCAAATCCGGGTTTTCTAGTTTTACGCCTTGCCATTTGCCTATTATCAATTCTTTTTTAGATTGCTTACATGCCACAAAAAACATGACACAACATATAATTAAAAGAAAACGAGTAGACTTCATTTATTAAGGCGAGTTTTTTCAGTCAATTGTAAATTTATCCTTACAATATTAGTATAAAAGTTACTGGACAAATAATATTTCTTACATCTTAGTCTATAAATATTGTTAAGATGAGTAAAAATAGAAAAGCACCTGAATAATCAGATGCTTTCGTTAGTATTATCAATAATATATTATTCTAACTCTATTAAAATGGCACCTTTTTCTACAGCTGTTTTCTCTGCCACTTTTACTGACTTAACAACACAATCTGATGTAGCCTTTAATACATTCTCCATTTTCATAGCTTCTAATATTAATAAACCATCACCTTTCTTAACAGATTGCCCTTCAACAACCAATACTTTTAAAATCATACCTGGCATAGGTGCTTTTACCGGCTCTGCTTTTTGCATAGATTTTAAATCTAGCCCCATATTGGTTAATAGCTGATCTATAGGCTCTTTAATTGAAGCTGTGTACAACTGACCGTTTACTTTTAATACTACCTCTTTCTTTTTTCTATCTACTGACTCCAAAACTGCTGTGTAGCTTTTATTGTTCAACAGTACGCTAATAATACCGTTAGGCTGTTTTACAATATCTGACATAATGGTCGTATCATTTACCAATACTTCTCCGTTATTTGTGGCTACCTTAAAAGAGTTATTATTATTTATAGCTATATCTAACATGAACTAAAATTTTATATTAGGCTAGAGTCTTACTTCAGAATTTAGACTGTAAATGTAATTCAAATTTTAAAACGAGTGCAAATTGTTTGGTAAGCAGGAATACATGTAACACGAATTATTTGATATTTAATAAATGATTTGTATAAATTTGCAACCGCTTTCAAGAATAGCAACAAATTCCCTTGACAAAAGATTTTAATAAGGCTTCGCTTGCTGGTATTATCATTGCTCTAGGCATAATATATGGCGATATCGGTACATCTCCCTTGTATGTAATGAATGCCATTTGTAATGGCAAAATGATTGATGAGTCTCTTATTATTGGAGCTCTTTCATGTATCATTTGGACACTAACACTACAAACTACAGTTAAGTATGTGATGTTAACCTTAAGGGCTGATAATAAGGGAGAGGGAGGCATATTTTCTCTCTTTGCTCTTGTGCGCAGGCACGGCAAGTGGACTGTCTTTCCGGCAATGGTAGGTGGCGCTGCGCTATTAGCTGATGGTATGATTACCCCTCCTATTTCGGTAACATCGGCAATAGAAGGATTAAGAAACATAGATGCATTAAAGCATCTTGGGGACATGTCCATAGTATACATAGTTATTACTATACTCTCTGTATTATTTTTCTTTCAGCAATTTGGCACCTCTACTATAGGTAAGGCATTTGGCAACATCATGCTACTTTGGTTCCTAATGTTAGCATGTCTAGGCTTATTACAATTGTATGAACTTAACGACTGGAGAATATTAAAAGCGCTAAATCCGTATTACGCCATTCATATTTTAACCACTTATCCAAGAGGCTTTTGGATATTAGGCGCTGTTTTCCTTTGTACCACCGGTGCTGAGGCTTTGTATTCCGACCTTGGACACTGCGGTAGAGGAAACATACGTTATTCTTGGATGTTTGTGAAAGCCTGCTTGATAATTAATTATTTAGGTCAAGGAGCACATTTATTAACCCTAAAAGGTACCGTTTGGAATAGTGCAACACAAAATCCGTTTTACGAACTTATGCCATCCTGGTTTTTATTACCAGGCATCATAATAGCAACAGTTGCAGCTATTATAGCTAGCCAGGCATTAATATCAGGTTCATTTACGCTTATAAGTGAAGCTATAAAACTTAACCTATGGCCTAAAATGAAAATCAACTACCCTACCATTGAAAGAGGTCAACTATTTATTCCTGGTATTAATACACTACTATTTATAGGATGTACTGCTATAACGCTCTATTTCCAACGCTCCTCTAAAATGGAAGCGGCATATGGACTATCAATAACTATATGTATGATAATGACATCTTGTCTTTTCTCATATTATATGTTTGTAAAAAGGGTACCGTTAATTGGTATTGCAGCATATTTACTTGTTTACCTAACTATTGAATTTTCATTCTTGTATGCCAATCTGGTTGAAAAATTTGCAGAAGGTGGTGTTGTAACCATTATTGTTGCCGGAGGCATATTTATGGCAATGTTTATATGGTTTAAAGCAAGACGCATTAAAAATAGATATGTAGAATTTGTAAGATTAGACAACTATTTACCCATAATACAAGAATTAAGTAATGACCCAGGGATAACTAAGTATGCAACTCACTTAGTATATCTTACTAGCGCTAATAACCCCAAAGAAATTGAACATAAAATAATATATTCTATTCTTTACCGTAAACCAAAAAGAGCAGATATTTACTGGTTTGTTCACGTAGATGTTCTAGACGACCCATATACGATGGAGTATGCTGTACAAACAATTATTCCTAATGAAATAATTAGAGTTGAATTTAGATTAGGTTTTAGGGTTGAGCATCGTATACAATCCATGTTCAGGAAAGTGGTAGAAGAAATGGTACATAATAAAGAAGTAAATATCTACAGTAGATACGACTCTTTAAGTAAAAATAATGTAATGGGAGATTTCCGTTTCATAGTTATGGAAAAATTCCTATCAAGAGATAATGCACTTCCACTATGGGAACGCTTATTGATGAGAGGCTACTTTATACTAAAGAAAATTAGCCTTTCAGAAGAAAGAGGTTTTGGACTAGACTCATCAGATGTAACTATAGAAAAATATCCACTTATTGTATCTCCTGTAACTGATTATAACCTAAAAAGGGTTGATGAATAAAATCAAAAATGCGGCATTTTATTGTGCCGCATTTTTGATTTATAAAGCTATATCTAATTCTAAAAATACAGGACAGTGATCGCTCATTACTATCTGAGGCATTATTTCTGCATGTTTTAATGTGTTTCTAAGGGGCTCTGTTACATTAATATAGTCAATGCGCCAGCC
The DNA here is from genome assembly GCA_964461535.1 of uncultured Flavipsychrobacter sp. GTDB lineage: Bacteria > Bacteroidota > Bacteroidia > Chitinophagales > Chitinophagaceae > Flavipsychrobacter. Next base: position 52,278 of record CAYWUY010000008.1, on the reverse strand, counting down.
CTTATTAGTTTGTCTAGCAGTACCTCTAGCACTCCACCAGGTATACTGATGTGGCTCTTGATTAAATACTCTAAATGTATCTACAAAGCCATTATCAAACAACTTATCCATCCAAGCTCTTTCTTCAGGTAGAAATCCGGTGTAGTTTTTATTCCTAATGGGATCATGAATATCTATAGCCTTATGGCAAATATTATAATCTCCACATACTATAATATTAGGCCTGATAGCTCTTAACAATTGCAAATAATCAAAAAACTCATCTAACCATTGATACTTATAGGCTTGCCTATCTTCTCCACTTGTACCACTAGGAAAGTAAGCATTTATAAAGGTATAGTCACCAAAATCTGCACGTATTACCCTACCCTCAAAATCACTTTGTTCCATAGCATTGCCATACCAAACATTATCAGGCTTAAGCCTAGTAAGCATGGCAACACCGCTATAACCTTTTTTTTGAGCTGAAAAGGAATACACGGAATAACCAGCATTTTCAATATCTGCTACTGGTACATCCTCTTGATTAGCTTTTATTTCTTGAACGAAAATGAGGTCAGCCGGATTAGTTTTTAGCCAGTCTACTAATCCTTTTTTAGCAGCACTTCTTATTCCGTTGACATTAAACGATATAATCCTCATATCAATATATTATAGAGTAAAGTAATTACAAAATACCTTCATCAGCAAAACTTGTATAGGTGTTTCCGGCAATTATTATATGATCTAGCAAAGTTATGTCCATTATTCTTGCTGCTTCCTTCAACTTATAGGTCAATTGTTTATCTGCTTCACTAGGTTTAGGATTACCTGATGGATGATTATGTCCTACTACTAATTGATTAGCATTTTGCAACAACGCATTTTTTAGTATAATTCTTATATCTGCTACTGTTCCGGTTAATCCTCCGGTACTAATTATTTCTTTATGAATTACTTTTCCGGCTGCATTTAGAAATAAAACCACAAAACATTCATGGGTTAAATCTTGTAATAAAGGCATGAAAATATTAGCAGCATCTCTACTACTACCAATTTTTGGTAAGTCTAAACTGTCTGCCAATTGCCTACGCCTGCCTAATTCTAATGCAGCAGAAATAGTTATTGCTTTGGCCTCACCTATACCTTTTACTTTTTGAATTTCTTTAATACCAATACGCCCCAGTTCCCTCAAGTTGTTTTTAGCTAGTGCAAGTACATCTTTACCCAAATCTAGTGCAGAACGTTCTCTAGTGCCTGTAGCAATTAGAATTGCCATCAATTCATAGTCAGCTAATGCTGAAGCACCTTTTTTTAGCATTTTTTCTCTTGGCTGCTCATCCTCAGCTCTATTTTTTAGGCTTATAAAATCTGTCATGGTGAAAATAAGAAGTGTAAAAGTATAGCTTATTAACAGCTATATCAACACCCTAAATAAATGAAAAATATACCCACTCATTTTTAGCTACTTTTGTTCATAATACTATCAAAACGCGCATTAGTTTCATGATTTATCATTTTGTTGTTGGCGACCTTGCAGCTCAACCTCTTACAGAGGCTATGCAAACAGAAGCATCTCTTAACGGTGAAATTATAATTATTAGAGATTTATTTAATCTAGGTCCATTACAAAAGCTGGAAGGTCAAAAGTTTTCAGAATTAAGAACAAACTTTTGGCTAGAAGTTACCAAACAAGAAAAACTTGAACCTGAAATTGATGATATAGATAGAATGCTGCGCGCAGGAAACGAACTATCTAAAAACGAGAATGCATCTATATGGATATGGGTAGCACCATTACCGGCTGATATTTGTACTTACTTTTGGTTACTAAAATATTTATCTAAATATAAAGAACGTCTGTATATAGTAAATATAGCAGGACTACCCTTTTTAGATAGTAATGGAAAACTATTTTTTCCAAAAAGTATTGCTGAAATTCCTGCAAAAGAAATGCTAAAAGCAAGGAAACTTGCAAGAAAAATAGCACTCTCTGAAGTAGAAGTAGATGGTGATGAATGGAATAGGTTAACTCAGGAAAATACAGCTATAAGAACTCTTGAAGGCGGTAAAAAAATTGTATCAAGACAAGCAGAGTACTACGATAATCAAATATTGAGTATTTGCACTCCTCAATTCCAAAAAGCCTCTAAAGTTATATCACTAACCTTATCTAAATTCAATATCCCCACTGGCGATTTATTTATAGGGTACAGAATTAGGAAGTTAATAGAACAAAACAGATTGCAAATACAAGGGGATTTGAATAAAGGTTTTAAAGACTTTGAAGTAAAACTACATGATGGTAAACTTCTATAACCAATTTTTAGCCAATTATCATGCTATTTCCCAACCATAATTATTTACCATATGAAGGATGCGCTCAATTAGATACTCATTTTTTAGATGCTGAAGAACAAACTAAGATGTTCTATTTGCTAAAAGAGAGCGTTCCTTGGGCATCTGATGAGGTGAAAATATTTGGAAAGCACATAATTATGAATAGAAAAATGTGCTGGATGGGCGATGTAGACAAAACATACAATTATAGTAATGTCATAAGAATACCTGTAGAATGGAACCCGTATGTATTAAACATTAAAAACAAAATTGAATACCACATTAATAGAAAATTCAATTCCTGTCTACTAAACTTCTACAACGATGGAAATGACGGTATGGGATGGCATAGTGATAATGAAAAGGAATTAGGTAGTGATATATTAATTGCCTCTCTTAGCTTAGGTGCCAACAGGCAATTCTACTTTAGGCATAATAGCACTAAAGAAAAAATAAAACTAGTACTTAACGGAGGTAGTTTATTATTAATGGATGATGCTAGCCAAAGGCATTGGCAACATAGTTTACCAAAATCTAAAAAAATTACTGAACCAAGAATAAACTTAACTTTCCGATATATACATTGAATAGGATGGAAAATATATCCCATCCTATTCAATAAACTTACTTTTTAGACCATTTTTCTAGTTTAGTATGTAGTACCTGAAGTGGCACACACCCATCTTTCAATACCTCTGTATGAAATGATGCTATATTGAATTTTGATCCCATTTGCTTTTCATAATAGGCTCTTTCCCCTGATATAGCCATTTGACCAATCTTATAAGATAATGCCTGACCAGGTATGGCCATATACCTTTCTATTTCAGCAGTTGCATCATGGTCTGTTATCAGTTCGTGCTGCATCATATATTTTATAGCCTCTTCCCTTGTCATTCCTTTACTATGCATACCCACGTCCACTACTAGTCTAATTGCTCTATGCATGGCATCACTCAAATGTCCAAAATATTGATAAGGATCGTTATATACCCCAAGACCTGTACCTAAAGTTTCACAATAGTGCGCCCAGCCCTCGCCATAAGCACCGTACCAAAGAAATCTTCTGAATGTTGGAAGACTTTTGTTTTCCTGCTGTAATGAAATTTGATAATGGTGTCCGGGTATAGCTTCGTGTAGAAATAAGGTAGTCATACCCACTGCACTAAACTTTTTAGCATCTAGTATAGGTGTATAAAATATACCAGGCCTTGACCCATCAGCGCTACCTTGGTTGTATTCTGCACTAGCCGAAGCTGCCCTAAACGCTTCTGTTTGCCTAATGGTAAACTTAGTTTTAGGTGTATCGCTAAACATTAATTTTAGTTTAGGATCTTCAAGTCTTTTTATTGCCCAGAAACTATCAATTACTTGTTGAGGAGTTGTGAATGGATATAGCTTGGGGTTTTTATCTACCGATTTGAAGAATGCCTGTAAATCGCCTTTAAAACCTACTTGATCTTTTACCTTATTCATTTCAGCTTCAATTCTAGCTACCTCATGTAGACCAATATTATAAATACTATCTGCCGACAAATTTGTGGTTGTCCAGTATCTTATGCAATAGTTATAGTACTGTTCTCCATTAGGAATATCTTTTATGCCACTTGTATTTCTAGATGCTGGCAAATATTCTTTTTCAAAAAAATCTGCCAATTTTTTATAACTAGGATTTACAATAGTATTTATGGCCTTTTTATAATCTTGGGCTAAAGTAGCTACATCTTCCTTACTTATATCTTTGGGCATAGCTTTTATAGGACCATAAAATATACTCTCCGTATCATTAGTAACAATAACTCCATTTAGTTGAGGTATTATTTTCTCTACTAGTGCATGGGGTAATACTACTTTTTGGGCTATACCTTCTCTCATATTAGCTATGGCAGTATCTACCCAAGATGGAAACACCGACAAACGCTTTAACCAATCTTTATAGTCTTTGGTATTTTTAAATGGTTGATTACCACTACCAGACCCCATCTGTGGTAATTCTAAAGTAAAAGACCAAAACTGAGAAATAGGAAACAAATGAGTAGGATAAGTAAGACCTTCTATACTCATTTGCATTTCATACTTAAATAACTGATAGCTTAATCTTTGATTATCATCAAGTTTTGAAGTATCAATATGTTGAATTCTATCTAAATACTTTACATAAAAGTTTTTTAAGCTATCTCTAAACGATTTTGAAATTGTAATTGTAAGCTTATCGTTATAGCGGTTATCCCCTATAGAGGTAGCTTCAGTTGGGAAAAGTTGTAAGCGCTCTTCCCAATACTGATTCAAAACTGTATCTATATTACTAGTGGCTTGTGCATTTTTATTTTCGCCACATGAGGTAAAAATAATAGCAGATGCCAACAAAGGAATGTATCGTTTCATTATTTGATTTTGCAACGTAAATAAAACAAGAAAATGCATATACTCCTAACCTAATTAGGGGTATTTATAAAAAAAGCGGCTAACCAAATAGTTAGCCGCTCAAAATTTATATCATAAAGACTATTCTTCATCATCAAACTGAAGAACATCTCTATTAGCCATTAGTAAATCAAACTCTTCTTTAGAACCTACTACCATGTCATCAAATACTCTCATACCAGTACCGGCAGGTATTAAGTTACCGGTAATTACGTTTTCTTTAAGACCAGATAAGAAATCAGACTTACCGTTGATAGATGCTTGAGATAATACTTTAGTAGTTTCTTGGAATGAAGCTGCAGAAATCCAGCTTTGTGTTCCTAATGAAGCCTTAGTAATACCTAATAACATAGGTGAAGATGTAGCCGGATTAGCATTACGATATTCAACCAAACGTTTATCTGCACGACGTAAAGAGCTGTTTTCATCTCTTAGTTCACGTAACGTAACTATTTGTCCAGGATGTAAGTTAGTAGAATCTCCGGCATCGGTAACTACTTTCTTATCATAAATCCAGTCGTTTTCGTCCATAAATTCAAACTTGTCAACTGTATCTTCTTCTAAGAATTTAGTATCTCCCGGATCAACTATATTTACTTTACGCATCATTTGGCGTACAATTACCTCAATGTGTTTGTCATTGATTTTCACACCTTGTAAACGATAAACCTCTTGAATTTCATTTACTAGATATTCTTGTACGGCAAATGGACCTTTAATAGATAAGATATCGCCCGGTGTAGTAGCACCATCAGATAATGAAGTACCTGCTTTCACAAAGTCACCATCTTGAACCATGATGTGGCGAGTAAGTGGTACAAGATATTTCTTAACCATACCCTCACGCGATTCAACTACTATTTCCCTGTTACCACGCTTAACATTACCAAAAGCAACAACACCATCTATTTCAGCAACAATTGCCGGATTGCTTGGATTACGTGCTTCAAATAACTCTGTTACACGAGGAAGACCCCCTGTGATATCTCGGCTACGACCCATAACGCGAGGTATCTTAACAAGAACCTGACCATTGTGTACCTCATCATCAGCACTTACTACTATGTGAGAACCAACAGGTAAGTTATATGTTTTAGTTTCTTTACCGTGAACTATGATAGCTGGTATCTTAGTTTTATCTTTTGTTTCAATTACTACTTTCTCGCGGTGACCAGTTTGTTCGTCAGCTTCTTCACGATAAGTAACACCATCAATGATATTTTCAAATGCTACAGTACCACTAACTTCAGAAATGATTACGGCGTTGAACGGATCCCAAGTACAAATAACATCACCTTTAGCTATTTTCTTACCGTTAGAAACTTTAAGTATAGAACCGTAAGGTACGTTGTTAGTAATTAAAAGACGATCATTTGCTACATCAACAATACGCACCTCACCGGTACGACCGATAACAACCACTTGATCTTCTCCCTCAGTATTTTTAAATTTAGTTGTACGAAGACCATCAAACTGTATAGTACCGTCGAAACGTGCTAGTAATTGAGATTCAGTAGATGAAGAGTTAGCCACACCACCCACGTGGAATGTACGTAGTGTAAGCTGTGTACCCGGCTCACCGATTGACTGTGCAGCAATGATACCTACAGCATCGCCCGACTGAGCCATGTAACCCGTAGCTAGGTTTTTACCATAACATTTAGCACACACACCACGACGGCTTTCGCAAGTTAGAACTGAACGAATTTCTACAGTATCTATTGCACTTTCCTCAATACGCTTTGCAATATCTTCAGTTATTTCATCACCTGCACTTACAATTAATTCATCATTAAATGGATCATAAACATTGTGAAGTGACGTACGACCTAAAATACGATCATACAATGGTTCTACTATGTCTTCGTTATCTTTTAATGCCGAAGTTGCTATACCACGTAAAGTTCCGCAGTCTTCATGAGTAATTACTACATCTTGAGCAACGTCAACTAGACGACGAGTTAGGTAACCTGCATCCGCTGTTTTAAGGGCCGTATCCGCAAGACCTTTACGCGCACCGTGCGTAGAGATAAAATATTCGAATACACTTAAACCAACTTTAAAGTTAGACAAGATTGGGTTTTCAATGATCTCAGAACCTGTAGATCCACTACGACGTGGTTTTGCCATCAGACCTCTTAAACCAGCCAACTGCTTAACCTGTTGTTTAGAACCACGAGCTCCAGAATCAAGCATCATATAAACTGAGTTAAAACCTTGTTTATCTGCTGCCATCTCACGAATCAAAGTCTCTGTAACACGAGTATCTACACGAGACCAAATATCAATGATTTGGTTATATCGTTCGTTATTCGTGATAAGACCCATGTTATAGTTATCCCACACTTCATCAACTTCTGTTTGAGCATTGTTGATTAGTTCTTCCTTAACATCAGGAACCGTCAAATCTTTAATGTTGAACGATAATCCACCACGGAAGGCAGTACGGAAACCAAGAGTTTTAATATCGTCTAGGAATTGTACTGTTTTAGGTATGTTGGTATTTTTCAAAATCTCACCGATAATTTCACGTAGAGATTTCTTAGTTAATAGTGCATTTACGAAACCATTCTCCTTAGGAACAAATTGGTTGAAAATTACACGACCAACTGTTGTATCTATTAGTTTAGTTTCAATAGAACCTGTAGCTGTACGTACTTGAGCTTTAACTTTAATCCAAGCATGTAAATCTGCTTGACCTTCGTTATAAGCTATAACTACTTCCTCAGCATTATAGAAAGCACGGCCTTCACCTTTTACTTTCTCAGTTTCTGTTGATTTTTTACCCTTAGAAATATAATACAGACCCAAAACCATGTCCTGAGAAGGAAGAGTAATAGGCGTACCATTTTGAGGGTTAAGAATGTTGTGTGATGCTAACATTAGAATTTGAGCTTCTAGTATTGCAGCATTACTCAATGGAACGTGAACCGCCATCTGGTCACCATCGAAATCGGCGTTGAACGCAGAACACACTAGCGGGTGAAGTTGAATAGCTTTACCTTCAATCAATTTAGGTTGGAAGGCCTGAATTGATAAACGGTGAAGAGTTGGGGCACGGTTCAACATAATAGGATGACCCTTTAATATGTTTTCCAAGATATCCCAAACAACGGCTTCTTTGCGTTCTACTAATTTCTTAGCGCTTTTAACCGTTTTAACTATACCTCTTTCAATTAATTTACGAATGATAAATGGCTTAAATAACTCAGCAGCCATATCTTTAGGTAAACCGCACTCATGTAGTTTCATTTCCGGACCTACTACGATAACCGAACGACCAGAATAGTCAACACGCTTACCTAATAAGTTTTGACGGAAACGACCTTGTTTACCTTTTAATACGTCTGATAATGATTTAAGAGCACGACCACCCTCCGCTTTAACAGCGTTAGATTTACGGCTATTATCAAATAGAGAATCTACAGCCTCTTGTAACATACGTTTTTCGTTACGTAAGATTACCTCAGGAGCTTTAATTTCTATCAAACGCTTAAGACGGTTGTTACGAATAATTACACGACGATAAAGGTCATTCAAATCAGAAGATGCAAAACGACCACCATCTAGCGGAACTAATGGACGTAACTCAGGTGGTATTACAGGTATATACTGCATTACCATCCACTCTAGCCTATTCTCTATACGAGTATTAGCATCACGGAAAGCCTCAACAACACTAAGACGCTTTAAAGCCTCTTGCTTACGCTGCTGAGATGTTTCGTTAGCTGCAGCATTACGCAACTCATATGATAGTTTATCTAAATCGATGCGAGATAGCAGTTGGTGAACTGCCTCAGCACCCATTTTAGCTATAAATTTATTCGGATCTTCATCAGGAAGATATTGATTCTCTTTAGAAAGAGCATCCAATATTTCCAAATATTCATCCTCAGTTAAAAGCTGTTGATCTACTTGTTCTGAATCTCTTAAATTCAGTTTAGTACGTATCATTTCTTCAGCTTCACCGGCTTGTATTACTACATAACGCTCGTAGTATACAATGCTCTCCATTTTCTTAGAGCTAACACCTAATAAATAACCTATTTTGTTAGGTAAGCTTTTGAAATACCATATGTGTACGATAGGAACTACCAATTTGATATGACCTAGACGCTCACGACGTACTTTTTTCTCAGTAACCTCTACACCGCAGCGGTCACATACGATGCCTTTATAACGAATACGCTTATACTTACCGCAGAAGCATTCGTAATCTTTTACAGGACCGAAGATTTTTTCGCAGAATAGACCATCGCGCTCAGGCTTGTAAGTACGATAGTTGATTGTTTCAGGTTTTAATACCTCACCGAATGAACGGTCAAGTATCGCGTCCGGAGATGCAAGACTAATGGTAATTTTATTGAAACCAGCTCTTGGTCTGCTGTCTTTTTTTATAGCCATTTTAATTTATTCGTATTTAGTAATTAATAAATAGTAGATCAAACTTTTGATTTAACACTACTTTCATTACTCAAATTTCAATTCAAGACCTAAACCTCTCAACTCATTAACCAATACATTGAATGATTCTGGTATACCTGCTTTTGGTACGTTATCGCCTTTAACGATAGCTTCGTACGTTTTAGCACGACCAATAATATCATCCGATTTCAAGGTTAATAATTCTTGTAAGATGTTAGCAGCACCATATGCTTCTAGTGCCCAAACCTCCATCTCACCAAAACGCTGACCACCGAACTGAGCCTTACCACCTAACGGTTGTTGTGTAATTAAGCTGTAAGGACCAATAGAACGAGCGTGCATCTTATCGTCAACCATGTGGTGTAGTTTAATCATGTAAATGATACCAACAGTTGCTTTTTGGTGGAAACGCTCACCGGTTTCACCATCATATAGATAAGTGTGACCAAATTCAGGTAGTCCTGCTTGATTGATTAGTTCGTCAATCTCAGGAACTGTAGCACCGTCGAAGATAGGAGTAGCAAACTTAACGCCTATTTTCTCACCTGCCCAACCTAAGATAGTTTCATAAATCTGTCCCAAGTTCATACGAGAAGGTACCCCTAGTGGATTCAATACCACATCTACAGGTGTACCATCTTCTAAGAATGGCATATCTTCTTGACGTGTAATACGAGCAACAATACCTTTGTTACCGTGGCGTCCCGCCATTTTATCACCTACTTTCAGCTTACGCTTACTTGCTAAGTATATTTTAGCTAGTTTAAGCACACCTGCAGGTAATTCATCACCAATGCTAAGATTGAATTTTTCTCTCTTATAACGACCAACTTCTTCGTTGAACTTAATATTATAGTTGTGCAACAATTGGTTAATCATATCATCGATTTCGTTATCGCCTGTCCAACCTAGTGGATTAACGTTAGCAAAATCAAGAGCACCTAAAGTTTTAGTGTTGAATTTACCACCTTTACTTAATACAGTTTCTCCAAAGTTATTAGTTACACCGTTCGATGCTTTGTCTTTCAACAAAGACATCAACTTGTCCATTAATATTGTCTTAAGATCTTCTATATTTTTCTCGTGTGTTTTTTCAATTTTCTCAAGTGCTGCTTTTTCACGAACTTTTGAGTTCTTATCTTTTTTAGCACGTTGGAATAATTGTTTGCTAACCACAATACCTTCAGTACCACTTGGTGCTTTTAATGAAGCATCTTTTGCATCACCAGCTTTGTCACCAAAGATGGCACGCAATAGTTTTTCTTCAGGGGTTGGGTCAGTCTCACCTTTAGGAGTTATCTTACCTATTAAGATATCGCCCTCTTTTACGTGAGCACCTATACGAATAATACCGTTTTCGTCAAGATCTTTAGTTGCATCTTCTGATACGTTAGGTATATCCGGAGTCAACTCTTCTTCACCTAATTTAGTATCACGAACTTCCAATTCGTATTCATCAATGTGAACTGATGTAAACCAATCTTCACGTACTACTTTTTCGTTTATTACTATCGCATCCTCAAAGTTGTAACCTTTCCAAGGCATGAACGCCACTTTCAAGTTACGACCTAGTGCTAGTTCACCATCCTTAGTAGCATAACCTTCAGTTAAGAAGTCTCCTTTTACAACCTTTTGTCCTTTACGAACGCATGGGCGTAATGTGATACTTGTACTTTGGTTGGTTTTCTTATATTTAGTAAGTGTGTATACTTTTAGATCGTCCTCAAAAGAAACCATTCTTTCTTTATCGTCACGCTCATAACGTACGTGTATGTGATCTGCATCTACATACTCTACAACACCATCACCTTCAGCATGAATCTGAATACGAGCATCGCGAGCAGCTTTAGCTTCTAAACCAGTACCTACAATTGGAACTTGTGGATTAATCAAAGGAACTGCCTGACGTTGCATGTTCGATCCCATCAACGCACGGTTGGCATCATCATGCTCCAAGAAAGGAATTAAAGAGGCACTCAAACCAACAATCTGGTTTGGCGCAACGTCCATATATTCCACCTCTTCGCGCTCTAATATTGGGAAGTCACCTGTTTGACGAGATTTAACTTTATCTTCTACGAAGCCGCCTTTCTCATCTAAAGGAACGCTAGCCATCGCAATTTTAGCCAAATCTTCTTCCTCAGCACTTAGATATCTGTAGTTTTTAAGATCTACTTTACCCTCTTTTACTTTACGGTAAGGTGTTTCTATAAAGCCCATATCATTGATTTGTGCATGCACACAAAGAGTAGATATCAAACCGATGTTTGGACCTTCTGGTGTTTCAATAGTACATAAACGACCATAATGGCTATAGTGTACGTCACGCACCTCGAAACCAGCACGCTCACGACTTAAACCACCCGGGCCTAACGCAGAAATACGACGTTTGTGTGTAATTTCTGATAGTGGGTTAGTTTGGTCTAAGAACTGAGAAAGCTGAGAAGTACCAAAGAATGAGTTAATTACAGATGATAATGTACGAGCATTAATCAAATCAATTGGTGTAAACACCTCATTGTCACGTACATTCATTCTTTCACGAATAGTACGAGCCATACGAGCCAAACCAACACCGAACTGAGCGAATAATTGCTCACCTACTGTACGCACACGACGGTTGCTCAAGTGATCGATATCGTCAATCTCAGCTTTACCGTTTGTTAAACGTACAAGATATTTAATGATAGAAATGATATCCTCTTTACTTAATACCTTAGTATTAAGATTAATATCTAAACCAAGCTTACGGTTGATTTTATATCTACCAACTTCACCTAAATCATAACGCTTATCACTGAAGAATAATTTTTCAATGATACCACGTGCAGTTTCATCGTCCGGAGCATCAGAGCCACGTAATTGACGATAGATATGCTGAACCGCTTCTAATTCAGAGTTTGAAGTATCTTTATTTAAAGTATTGTAAATGATAGAGTAATCGCCACTTACTTCTTCTTTTTGCAAGAAAACAGTTTTGATACCCATTTCCATAATCATGTTAGCATTGTCTTCATCAAGAACGCTATCACGATCAAGAACTACATCATTACGCTCAATAGTAACTACCTCACCGGTATCTTCATCTACGAAGTCCTCAGTCCAGCTACGCAATACACGTGCAGCTAAACGACGACCAAGATTACCTTCTAAAGTACCTCTATCGCATTTTACTTCGTCAGCCATGCCAAATAGTTCCAAGATATCTTTATCAGTCTCGTAACCTATAGCACGCAACAAAGTAGTTACAGGGAATTTTTTCTTACGGTCTATGTACGCATACATAACATTGTTAATGTCTGTAGCAAACTCCATCCAAGCACCTTTGAATGGAATTACACGAGCACTGTAAATTTTAGTACCGTTAGGGTGAACGCTCTGTCCGAAGAATACACCCGGAGAACGATGCAACTGAGATACTACTACACGCTCAGCACCGTTGATAACAAATGTACCACGAGGAGTCATGTAAGGTATATTACCTAAAAACACGTCTTGAACAATTGTTTCAAAATCAACGTGTTCCTCATCATTACAGCTCAATTTCAATTTCGCTTTTAGCGGAACTGAATAAGTCAAACCACGCTCCATACACTCTTCTATGGTGTAGCGAGGAGGATCAATGAAGTAATCCAAGAATTCTAGAACGAAAATGTTCCTAGTGTCTGTGATAGGAAAATTCTCCTTGAACACTCTGAATAAACCTTCGTTATTACGCTTATCAGGCGTAGTTTCTAACTGAAAGAAATCCTGGAATGACTGAAGCTGAATGGCCAGCAAATCCGGAGTGCCTGCAACATCATGCAACTTGCCGAAGTTATGTCTGCCGGATGCGGTCTTTTTTTGAGGTATAGCCATAGTTTATTAAAAAGTCCTGTTTACAAACAAAAAAATCCTGTATTGCAGGCCAGGCCTACATTACAGGTAATATAGTTCAATTTAAAAGTCAGTCAAAGTATTGTTGTGCACGTACGTTTCCTTGCAAAAAAGGGATAACAAAGGTAAGTAGCTTTACTTAATAATGCAAAAAATATTCCAAAAATTTCGTTAAGGCTACTTTTTCACCCAAAATGCACCACAAACCGCATAAATAAATATTTTCATAACATTACAAAGTCATGACAAACACTATTAAAACTGGCTGAAAATAACTTTATACACATGTTCCTCACATTGCTCCAATCTAAATAAATATATTTTACCCTTATACAATCTAACATTGAAACATAAATATAAACACCATACATATACAATCAAAACTCACTCCCATACTACCCTTTTATGTACCAAACTTTACCCTTACATTTAACCCAAATAACTCTTTAAATGCCAAACAAATTAAAATTAGTCATCATTGCTGGACTTGCTATATCTGTATGTAATTCCACATACAGTAAAGATAAAAATGCGTGGGAGGTAAATAAACCTGGAGGGCCGGGCAAAGATGTTTCTTTCAATGTATCGGAAGGCACCTGGATGAATTTAGATATTAACCCACAAGGTACAGAAATTGTCTTCGATTTGCTGGGAGATATTTATAGTATGCCTATAAGTGGAGGAAAAGCAAAACTATTAAGAGGCGGTATGGCAATGGAAGTGCAGCCAAGATACAGCCCTGATGGCAAATCAATATTATTTACATCTGATGCAGGTGGAGGTGACAATATCTGGATTATGAAAACAGATGGTAGTGATGCATTTCAGGTTACTAAGGAAAATTTTAGGCTTTTAAACAATGCTACTTGGACTCCTGACGGCGAATACATTATTGCTAGAAAGCATTTTACAAGCACCAGATCTTTAGGGGCAGGAGAATTGTGGATGTATAATATTCACGGTGGTAGTGGTTTACAATTAACCTCACGAAAAAACGATCAACAAGATGTGAATGAACCTAACGTAAGTAGCGATGGTAAATACATATACTATAGTGAAGATATGTATCCAGGTGGCTATTTTCAGTACAATAAAGACCCAAACAATCAAATATTTGTCATTAAACGATATGACAGAACTAATGGAACAATAGAAACTGTAACCGGAGGCCCGGGCGGTGCAGTTAGGCCTCAAATATCACATAATGGAAAAACGCTGGCATTTGTAAAAAGAGTAAGAACAAAAACTGTTCTTTATTTAAGAGATCTGGAAACTGGGGAAGAATGGCCTATATACGATAAGCTATCTAAAGACCAACAAGAAGCATGGACAATATTTGGCATATATACAGGTTTTTCATGGATGCCCGGTGATAAAGAAATTATTATATGGAGTGAAGGTAAAATTCAGAAAATTGATATAAACAAACCTAACACTGCTATAAATATACCATTCGAATGCACTGTAAATCAACATATTACAGATGTAGTTAGGTTTAAGCAAAATATCGATCAAAATACTTTCAATCCAAAAGTACTAAGGGGCGCCATTACATCTCCTGATGGTAAATGGTTGGTTTTCAATGCAGTAGGTCATTTATGGAAGTTGGCCTTACCTAATGGCAAAGCCACTAGATTAACTAATGCAACTGAGCAAGAGGGAGAGCCTTCTTTTAGCCCTAATAGTAAAGATGTAATATATGTAACATGGAATGACACTCTTACTGGCAGTATAAGAATAACTAATATAGAAAGCGGAAAAACTCAAATATTAAGTACCAAAAAAGGAATTTATAGAATGCCATCGTTTTCAAAAGATGGCAAAAGAATAGTATATGACAAGGAAGGAAGTAATAATATACTTGGCAATGCATATACTGTAAAACCTGGCATATATTGGAAAAATATTGGAGATAATAACGAACAGTACATTACCCACTTTGCAGACAACCCCACTTTTAATGAAAGTGGTGATAGAATATTCTTCAACGATGGCGATATGCCGGAAAAAAAATTGGTTAGCTGCAATCTAAACGGACTTGATGAAAAAACAGTTTTCACTAGTACTTATGCTGGCAATTTCACTATTTCACAAGATAAAAAATGGGTTGCCTATATCAATTTGCATCAGGTATACATAGCCCCAATACCAACAATTGGGAAAACTATCAACTTAAGCGAAGACTCTTCTAGCTTTCCGGTGAAGCGGGTATCAAAAGATGCAGGTTTTAATCTACACTGGAGTGGAGATAATAAAAAGCTATATTATACACTTGGCAATAACTACTATGAAATTAATATTAATGATAGATTTAGCTACCTATCTGGCAAGCCGGACTCAGTTTACCAAATCCCTGATTCAGGTAAAATCATCTCATTAAGTATACCTGTAGATAAACCCCATTACAAAATTGCTCTTACACATGCTACTATTATTACTATGAATGGTAATGAAGTAATTGCTGATGGTACTATTATTATAGACAGTAACAAAATTACAGCCATAGGGAAAGCCAGTAATATAAGTACAACAGGGATAGATAAAATAATAGACTGCAGCGGTAAAACAATTATGCCAGGACTAATTGATGCACATGCACATGGCAGCCACTTTAGAAATGGACTTACACCTCAAAAGCACTGGCCATATTATGCTAATCTTGCATTTGGAGTTACAACCATGCACGACCCGTCTGCTAATAGCGAATTGGTATTTGCGCAAAGCGAGCTAGTAAAATCAGGGGAAATGGTTGGGCCACGTGTTTTCAGTACAGGCACCATACTTTATGGTGCAGATGGAGATTTTAAAGCTGTAATCAATTCTCTTGAAGATGCTAAAAGCGCTATAAGAAGAACTGCCGCATTAGGTGCTTTTAGTGTTAAAAGCTACAATCAACCAAGACGAGAACAACGCCAGATGGTAATTGAGGCCGCTCGTTCACTAAATATTGAAGTAGTTCCTGAAGGTGGTTCATTCTTTTATCACAACTTAAGCATGATATTAGATGGGCATACAACTATTGAACATAACATTCCCATAGCCACTCTTTATGATGATGTTATACAACTTTGGAAACGATCAGGTACCGCCAACACACCAACATTAATAGTGTGTTATGGTGCGCTTAACGGTGAAAATTACTGGTACCAGCATACTAATGTTTGGGAAAACAAGCGTTTACTAAATTTTACTCCACGCTCAGTAATAGATACCCGTAGTAGACACCGTACTATGGCTCCGGAAGAAGAATATGAAAATGGGCATATACAAGTATCCAGGAGTTTGAAAAAACTTAACGATGCCGGTGTTACTATAAACATGGGAGCACACGGTCAGATACAAGGCATAGGTGCACATTGGGAGATGTGGATGTTCCAGCAAGGCGGTATGACTAATCACGATGTATTAAAATCAGCTACAATAAATCCTGCCAAAAGCCTAGGCCTAGATAATAACATAGGGTCTTTGGAGAAAGGCAAATTGGCCGACCTAATCATATTAGATAAAAACCCATTACAAGATATTAAAAATACCCAATCTATAAAATATACCATTGCAAATGGTAGAGTTTATGATGCTGAAACAATGAAGGAACTTTGGAGCAACAAACCACAACCTAAATTTTATTGGGACTTAAGCAAAAATGCAGAAAGTTTCCCTTGGCACGAAGTAGAAGTAGAGCAAGGTGATTAATAAAACAGAATACCTATATAAAATAAACCACCTCTATGGGTGGTTTATTTTTTGCTGATTAAGTTTGTTGTAAGTAAAATATGATGTCAATAGCAATACTAAAAATATAACTGGTGCCATTACTTTACCCATAGGGTCACCAATAGAAACATGTAAAATAGTAGCAGACACAAATACTACAAACAATCCAAAGTAGGCCCACTCTTTAAGTCTATATCCTTTAAAGGGTATTAATAAAACTAGTGCTGCAAGTATCTTTGCCAAACCTAATTCTACTCTAAAAAAGTCAGGGAACCCCATTTTTCTGAACGTGCCAATTATTTCAGATGATGTCTGATACATAACGCCAGACATTAACATCATAGCAGCAGTTATTGCAGTCGTAACCCAATAAGTAATTTTAATTGCCTTCATATATTTTCTATTTTATGGCAAAACTCCAACTATAATCTGTTAGTTATTAACTAGTTTACAGTAAGAAACTAGTTTACAGTAAGAAACTAACTATTCCTCATCATCATTTTTCTTAGAATCCTTATTGGTTGGCTTATCCTCTTTAGGCTCCTTATCTTCACTTTCATCTTCCTCGTCATCCTTTTTCTTCTTTACCGGGACAACTATTGGTTTTACGGTAGCACTTTTAACTGTATCCTTTACATTTTTAGTATCAGCATTTGGCTTAACAGTATTAACTTTCTGCACTGTAGAGTCCTTTACAGAAGTTTTTACCGCGGAAGATACTTTGGTTGTAGCATCATTTTTTATCATGGTAGTATCTTCAGGCTTACGTACGGGAAGCTTGCGTTTATCTCGTTCAGCTTTTTCCCTTTCCTGCTTTAATCTAATTTTCCTTTCACGTCTTGTCTCATATCTATCATACCCTCTGTCTATATCCTCATCAATATTTCTTTGATCACTAGATTTTGCCCATGTCTTATTTTCTAATATATAATCTAATTCTTCACTCTTTTTTTGCGATAAGTCTACTTGATTCAATTCTGCTTCATATCCCGTTTGGGTTATACCATTAGTCCAAGAGCCTGTATAAATTTTTCCTGATAATTCTAATTCCAAAACCGCAACTGCCTCTTCAAACTGCCATTTACCATCGTTGTCTTTACTCACATCCATTTTCACATATTTAGGCATATCTCCAAACTTGTATAATGCGTCCCAGTTATTTACTCTCCCCTTAGCATCTTTCATATATCTTACATAAAGCTCTACAGGTATTTCTTCGTCAAACTTGCCTTTATAATACTTTCTGTCAACTACCTCTTTTCGCATCTTATTAGGATCATCATCTACAACACCTGTAGACAATAATAGATTCCTTTTATACTTCACAGAATCTACCTTGTCTTTACTAACTGGTGGTGCAGCTGTAGGCTCAGCAGAAAGCAAACTTGCCAATGTGTCTTTAGGAAAATTTAAGGCAGTTTTTGAGCTATCTTTTTTATCGTCGATAGTTGTTACACCTATATTATGTTTTTTAGCTTTCCATTCTCGCTCTCTTGTTTCCTTGTCAATAAATTCATCGTAGGTTCTTGCCTCCAGTACATTAAACACCTGCCCACCCACATAATAACCATTCACTTTCTGTATCTCAGCTACAGTTATACAGTAGGTACTACTTGTCAGTAAATCTCTAACAAACATATAACCGGTAAACCGCTCAGGGGCTATGCGATGTAGACCTTCCAAACCTCTTGTTATTCCGGCTTTGTGCAACTCATAGCGTTGCATAACTATACCACTCCATTGTATACCTGAATCTTCCCCTTTACCTAACACATGCGCAAATCTGGCTATTATATTATTATTATAGTAAGGATCTAAATCTATCAAAATTGTAGGATGTTGCCTAAGTTGTGCTAATTCCTTCTGAGCCTCAGGCGATTTATCATCATTTTTTATGACCATGCCCCACATAGTGTCAAAAGGTGGAAACAAATAAAAATAGGATACAGTGTCTTTGTGCTTAAGACAAGTTAATACCCTACCTAACAGCTCCCCTTCTGTTCTCGCCGGGCCTCTATACACATGCTTCCTGCCAAAACCGGCTAATAGCTGCTGCCCTATAAAAAGTAAAAAAATAAATAATATTAGCCGTCTCATTACTGATGATGCTATAAAAATAAGCCATTATCTATTAAGTAATCCCACGATTTAGTAAATCATATTTCAATAATTAGGAAATAGCACTTTATATTTGTGACATGATATTATCTGATTTGGCTATTCTTGAAGAAATTGAAAAAGGTAACATTGTTATTGACCCATTTGACAGAAAAAATTTGGGTTCAAATTCTTACGATGTGCACTTGGGTAAATATTTAGCTGTTTATAACGATACATTATTAGACGCTAAAAAACACAACCAAATTTCTCATTTCGAGATACCTGATGAGGGATATGTATTACAACCTAACGTATTATACCTGGGTGTAACTCTAGAATATACTGAAACTCATGCCCACGTACCTTTCCTTGAAGGAAAATCATCAACAGGAAGACTAGGTATAGATATACATGCCACAGCAGGCAAAGGCGATGTTGGCTTTTGCAATGCATGGACTTTAGAAATATCTTGCGTACAACCAGTTAGAGTATATGCCGGCATGCCAATAGGTCAGCTAATATATTTCCCTGTATTTGGCGAAGTACAAAATAAATACAATAGTAAGGCTAATGCTAAATATACTGAACGCAATATGCGACCAATGGAAAGCATGATGTGGAAAAATGAATTTTAATACACTAATTATATAATACAAAAAGCCGGCACCTAAAATATTGCCGGCTTTTGTAATATTATGATATTTATTGTTTCTCTTCCTCTATCTGCTTTACGTCTCTAATATTCTTTTGTACTGCAATTGCAGCAAATAAGCACAATACAAAGGACATTGCATAAAAACCTTTTTCACTGTTTAATAGTTTTGCATTCCAGAGCCCTATAACTAAAAGTAACATTGATAAAATTGTGGTAAACCAACTGATGCCATAATATATAGCTGTTACCTTAATACCTTCAAGCTGATCTCTTACTGCCTTTTGTAAGGATATTGAAGCGTACAAGCCCAATATTAATACAGCAAAATAATAGCCCTTTTCATTCAATTGCATAGTAGCATTCCATAGTCCAATACAATATGCTGCACCGCCTATAACCAATGATAACCAGCTTGCACCAATAAAAGCATTTGAAGGTTTTTGTTTCATATTTGTTTTGTTTTTGATAATGTAAAACTAGGCATGCTCACTATGACCATTTTTGACATAAATCAAAAACTACTGCAACTACATAAGTAGTAATAAAAAAATGGTCGTCAACAATAGCTGCTGACGACCATTTTAAGTTTTTAAACATTATAGAATACTATCTTCTTACATCCATTTCTTTGATAAGATTTTTTGCACCACCCATTTTATCAACTAAGAATAAAACATAGCGAATATCGCAAACAATAGTTCTCTTATATTTTTTATCAAATGCTATATCACCACTCATGGCTTCCCAGTTACCGTCAAATGCTGTACCTATCAATTCACCATTTGCATTTATACATGGGCTACCTGAGTTTCCACCTGTTATATCATTATTTGTTATAAAACAAGTATGCAATGTTCCATCTTCGTCAGCATACTGACCATAGTTTTTATCGTTGTATAATTTTATCAACTCAGAAGGAACATCAAAATCTTCATCATTAGGCTTATATTTTGCCATCAATCCATCTAAAGTAGTATAGTACTTGTAGTGTATACCATCTTGAGGATCATAGCTTTTCACTTTACCATAAGTAATACGCATAGTGCTATTAGCATCCGGATAGAATAGTTTACCCTCTTTCCAAACCATCATTTCTCTAACATATTCTCTGGCTAAATCAGCTTTCTTAAATGAGAATGCTTCAATTTTAGGCTGGTAGTTTTTAATATAGTTGGTAGCAAAGCTATATGAGTATAATACCGCTGCATCATTTTTCAATTGAGCAAAACTAGGATTAGCGCAAAACTCATTAAACTTGTTACTATCTGCAATGAATGTATGACTATACACATAATCAGCATAGGATGCATATGTAGTACCTGTAAAACATTCTAGTTCGCCTTTAGCTGGCTTTTTACAATTTTTCTTACCAACACATTCTTTATTGAATATCACCTTTTCATAAATATCAGGCAACTGAGTTTTATCTATGTTTTCATAAAACATACGAGTCATTTCAGCAAACAACTCTTTATCTGTGCCTAGCTCAAATTCTTTCACTAAGGCTCTTCTAGCATTTTGTGCAGCAGTAACATATTTCTTTACACTATCTGCATTAGGCGTGGCATTTTTATCATAGTAATCATATAATGGACGTAAAGCTGCCGCCATTCTAGATAATGCACTTGCTCTAAAACACTCATTATAATAAACAGAGTGCTTAGCATATGGCTTGTATTCATTGAAAGCTGCCGAGAATTTATTCATTAATTCTGCATCCATTCCCTGAGTTTTAGAAGCCCAAGTTATAAACTTATCTTCCTCTGCCTTTTTCTTATCTACCACTTTTAAGCGTTTCAATTGCTCAGTTTGTCCTATATAATACTTCCAATAATTAGCTATACGGGCATATTGGCTAGTAAGCTGTAGATAAATGGCCTTATCCTTGTCCATATGCTTTTTCATGATGTTCAATCTCAAATCACGTAAAGCTACTATAGATGGATTGGTAGTATTAATAGCTAAATCTACACCATAAGACACCTCATAACGGTTTGTTCTTCCAGGATATCCCATTACCATTGCATAATCACCTTCTTGCACTCCTTTTACAGATACAGGCAAGTAACGACCTGGATGATACGGAACATTCGTTGCCGCATAATTGCTAGGTTCATTTTCTGCATTGGCATATACTCTAAACATAGAAAAATCTGCCGTATGGCGTGGCCACATCCAATTATCTATATCTCCGCCATATTTACCCAAAGACTTAGGAGGTGTACCTACTAAGCGAACATCAGTATACTTTTTGTATATCAAAAGCAAGTATTGATTTCCATTGAAGTATTCTTTTACGTTAGCTACAAACTTATTTTTCTGTCCTTCGCGTTCTTCAATAACCTTTTTTACTGCTTCAAACTTTTTATTGTACTCCTCTCCGGAAGTATTACCTAAAGCGTCTTTCACCTCTTTAGTTACATCTTCAATGCGTTGCAAAAACAAAGCAGTAACACCAGGTGCAGGCAATTCTTCTTGCATACTCTTTGCCCAGAAACCATTATCCAATAAGTTTCTTTCTACTGTGCTTAATCCGGCTATAGCATCATAACCGCAGTGGTGGTTGGTAAGTAATAACCCATTTGCAGAAATCATTTCTGCCGTACAGCCACCGCCAAACTGTAGTATAGCGTCTTTCAAGCTACCTTTATTAATGCTATATAGGTCTTCTTTAGTAAGTTTAAGACCCATGCGTTGCATTTCATCATAATTTTTTCCGATTAGCATAGGTATCCACATACCCTCATCGGCTTTGGCTCCTAGCATAGCTACTACAGCCATAAACAGCAGAAATGTCTTTTTCATTTTTACTTATTAGTTCAGGCAAAAATAGCATTCGCTATCCATTAATAAAAGGTGAGATTTAGGGTTATTGAAAACTCGTGCATAACTTTTGAATATACATCATAATACAAGTACGTTTTTATTAACATTTTATGACAAATTGTGGAAAATCTAACACGCTGCTATATTGCTATTCTATAATTTTGCAATAGGATTTCTCTAGATGAATATTCCCCGGAGTGAGCTGTTAGCGAAGGCATGGACTCCATTGCTGTTCTCGTTAGTTCTAATTATTGGTATGATATTAGGCTTTAATCTGCGCGATACTTTGCGCAGCAAGAGAGATATTAATACCGTAATAGATAGAAATGATAGATTAGAACAAGTAATAGATCTAATAAATGAAAAATACGTAGATACCATAAACAGCAATAATCTTTATAAAGATGCTATTGAAGGCATTCTAAAATCACTAGACCCACATACTGTTTACATTCCAAGTGATGAACTAGCAGAAGTTAATGAAGATTTAGATGGTGGCTTTACGGGTATAGGAGTAGAGTTTTCCATTATTAGGGATACTATTCAAATAACTTCTGTATTAAAAGATGGCCCGGCAGCAAAAGCTGGAATAAAAGTGGGCGATCAATTTATTAAGGTAGAAGATAGCATAGTAGCAGGTGTTTCCATTAATTCTCAACGTATAAGCCATCTTTTAAGAGGAAAAATAAAAAGCAAGGTAAATATCTCTGTAAAATCATACGGTCAAGGTGACATACATACACTAAATGTAACAAGAGATATCATTCCAATTTACAGTGTTGAAGCCACTATTTTACTGGATGAAAATACCGGATTGATAAAAATTAACCGCTTTAGCGCTACTACCGGCAAAGAGTTTAGAGATGCTTTGGAGCAATTGATACAAAAAGGTATTAGTAATCTAATCCTAGATTTAAGAGACAATCCCGGCGGTTATATGAACCAGGCGCTTAGTGTAATAGACGAACTAATGCCTGATAACAAACTAATTCTATACACCGAAGGTCAACATTCCGGCAAAACTGAGTTTAAATCAAATAAAGTAGGCATTTTTGAAAAAGGAAGAATTGCTGTATTAATAGATGAAAACTCAGCATCGGCAAGTGAAATAATTGCCGGTGCAGTCCAAGACTGGGATAGAGGTATAGTAGCAGGTCGACGCTCATTTGGTAAGGGGCTGGTACAACAACCTTATGAAATGCCCGATGGTTCTGAGATTAGATTAACTATTGCAAAGTATTACACACCCTCAGGTAGATGTATTCAAAAATCTTATGCTAGCGGTAAAGATGTATACAATGATGATAACGTTCATAGATATGAGAATGGAGAACTAACCGGGAATGATAACTACAACCCTACTGACACTACTAAATTTTATACAGCTAATAAAAGAATTGTTTTTGGCGGAGGTGGTATAAAACCAGACCTGTATGTACCATATGATACTTTAAAACTATCATCTACACTGCTCAATCACCTTTACAGTACAAAACTTAAAACAATGATATGGGAATACTTCCTAACACATAAAGACAAATTAAAATACAAAGACATTCAAGATTTCG
Source organism: uncultured Flavipsychrobacter sp. (assembly GCA_964461535.1). GTDB lineage: Bacteria > Bacteroidota > Bacteroidia > Chitinophagales > Chitinophagaceae > Flavipsychrobacter. Next base: position 28,371 of record CAYWUY010000008.1, on the reverse strand, counting down.
ACAAGAACTTTAATGACAATAAAGACATAGCAGATAATTATCTAAAATCGCTATCGCACCTTGAAAAAAATGCTATCCAAAGAGAAATTCATAAAAACCCTGAAATTAGACACTACTTTAATACATACATTAAGGCACAAATAGCTAGATATGCCTATAGAGACAATGGCTACTATACAATTATGATGCATGAAGATATACTAGTAGATAAAACATTGAAGATTATTAACAGCGATGAATATCTAAAAATTATTGGCGGGAAATAATGTCAACCACTGAATATTTGCTACATCACCTGCATCTGCACAATAGGTAGAAACCCCATTAGTCAATACCCAGTATTTACACTTAAGCACACTATGATATGATAATAGTTGAGACAACACTTTATCATCAATATTAACCTCAGGTGCTTTACACTCTACAATTATTAATGGTTCATGATTATCATCAAAAACTACAATATCAAATCGCTTGGTTAAATTATTAACTCTAATAGCTTTTTCAACTGCTATTTTGGATGCTGAATATCCCTGGCTAACTATGTATTTTATAAAATATTGACGTACATATTCTTCAGGTGTAAGCACCAACCACTTCCTTCTAATTTCGTCAAACACATAAGTTTTGCTATCCTCTTTTTTTAGATTTAGCTGTATGTTTGAGAAGTCAATTGAAATCATTCTACTACAAAAATAAGTGTATAAATAATATAACTTTCTAAAATGCAAAAAGCCCGGAAAAATCCGGGCAACGGTTGCATTAACACTCACTCACTACAAAAACTTTTTAAATCCTAGTCCAAGACCTACACCCATATTTATATAGGTACCATTTTCCATAAATCCGGTACCCAACTTTGGACCAGGCTTTTGACCAAATTCGAAATTAAATTGAATAGAAGCTGTCCTAGAACCTCTCATCATGGCTCCAGCCCTCCAACCTAAATGTCTCAAAGCATTACTTTCAGGTTTTATTTCCCATTTTGCTCCATTCTGATCCACAATATCAGCAATAGGAATTATTGGTGCTAACATAATATCAGCATACAAGTCAATTACTTTCGCATTACTCTTCTTGCGTCCGTTAACATCTACTACAAGATTTGTGATTTTTCTAAGCTTAACACCACCATACAAACTAACAACATTTGTCATTGAGTAGGGCTGGTAATAGTTACCTGCAGGCTGATTTATTCCCGACCCACCAACAGATTCAATTGGAGATTCAACACCTGTTGATGATTTATATTTATACAAACTATGGCTTGCATCATCAAACTCCAATGCCCTTCTATTATAATATATACCACCCTCTACACCAAATTGACGCTTTATGGTACCGGGAATCATAGTATATTTAGTAAATGTATACTTGCCCGATGAATGAGATGATAGAACAACTCTTAAGTCTTTTTTCTTCTCCTTTCCAATTAAAAACAAAGTACAACCTAAATCTAATACAGTTTGTTTTCCCAAACCACCATCTGGCATTGGATAGCCATCAGATTTATTATGCCTAGCATTCGCATCCAAATAATATGATTTAAAAAATACGGAAGGCATAATTTTTCCTAACAATACAGTTTCAACTTTTACACCATAGCCTATAGATGGACCTAAATAAGTATCCGCATCAAATAAATCTATGTATACATTAGTTGGTTTGTACTGTGCAGGAGCATCTGTTACTAATTTATACGTTACAGTCTCAGCATTCGAATTCGCTATTGACAATGTTGTTAATAAGGCTGCAATTACTTTCTTCACCATACTTCAATATCTTTTGTGGGTATAAAAAACAGGATTATTTTGTCCACAAAAGTATCTTCCGTTACAACTTTAATAAATACCCAATTCAGGGTATTTACACTACTCTAGCCAACCCATATTTGTAGCGTGCCTTATGAGTCCATTCATCGTAGAAAACTTCGATTTTCTTAATATATTTTTTCGATGTGTTTCAACAGTTCTCTCACTTATATATAAGACGTTAGCAATCTTAGCATTTGTATATTCCATTGAAATTAACTGTAAAATCTCAATTTCTCTTTTAGATAAGCTTACATTAACTAAATTAGAAATATCTTGCTTATGTGGTATCCCAATGTACTTATTAAGTAAGCCTAAAATCTCTTCAGGTATATATCGTTCTTTTATTGCAGCTTTTCTTACAGCATATACTAACTCACTGTTATTTACATCTTTCGGTAAATAAGATAGTACTCCAATATTCAGCATCTCATTTATATGATCAATATCGGTGTGCATGGTAAGGCAAACTATTGAAATATTTGGATAATCTTTTCTTAAAACCTTGGCTAAATCAAAACCATTTAACTCCTTCATATTAATATCTACTACCACTACATCAACATGTATTTCATGCAGTTCGCTAAGAAACAGTGTTGGAGAAGTATAAGTGGCTACTAAAGTAATATCAGTTTGCTCCCGCAATATAGCACTTATGCCATCTAGTAAAATTCTATGATCGTCAACCAATACTACTCTTATATCACTCATTCTTAAGAAAATTTATAAACAATATTATAGGTAGTACCATATCCAGGTTTTGTATCAAGTGTATACTGTGCACCTATATATATCAACCTAGTTTTTATGTTGCTTAATCCTAAACCATTATTTATATCCGTACTATTATTAAAACCACAGCCGTCGTCGTAAAACATAATATTTAACTCATCATTTTCAACCACAAAATCGAAGGATATTGCAGTAGCATCTGCATGCTTTATAACATTACTTATCATTTCTTGAATGCATCTGTATAACATTAAAGCAGACATATTATCTAATACTATTAATTCTGCGCCATCCCAAGAAGTATGTATAGCTATATTTGTGGATGTTTCTATTTTAATAAATAAATCTTTTACAGCACCAACTAATCCCTTCTTCTCTAATAAAGGGGGCATTAAAAGTTTTGAAAGCAATCTTATTTCTGTTATAGATTCTCCTAAAAGCTCGTGAATAGTTGATATTACCTGTGTTGGATCTAAATTATTTTTAGTTTGTAATATTTGTACATTTCGCTGAGCAGCTACTATAAGCTGCCCAATACCATCATGAATCTCCCTTGCAATTCTTTGCCTTTCATCTTCTGTAGCCTGGAGAACAGTGTCAGTTTTGTGCTTTTCAAATATAAGCTCTTGCTCTCTTTTTAGTGCGCGAATTATTAACCTTCTCCTGTTAATAATTAATACTACTACACCGGCTAGTAAAAATGCTATAACTGATACTGCAAGCAGAATAATTTTATGTTGCTTGATTTTTTGAGCTTGATTCTTATTTTCATTTTTTAATTCTTTATTTATTTGTTCTTTCTTCTCTAACTGATACTGAGCATGTAATTCTTCAATTTTATTCTGTAGTTTTTCATTAGCCAGCTTACTTGAAAGATCTACATAACTCTTTTTCAGTTGTAATGCCAATCTGTAATTCCCCATTAACTCATAACACTCGCTCTTTACATTGTATATGTAAGATATAAGATCATTAAAATTTATTCGCTCAGCAATGCGTAAAGCAGAATCATAATAAAGTAGAGCTTCTTTATAATCATGTTCATTATGTAGTAGTTCTCCAATATTATTAATTGCTACAGCTTGCCCTACTTTATCGTTTGCATTATTCGATAATACCGCACTTTCAGAAAGATAAGTACGTGCTTGGTTAATTTCACCATTTTTTACCGCAATTTCTGCCATATAACTTAAACTATATGCCATCCCTCTTCCATCTGCAATATCTTTATAATATTTGTATGCAGTATTGTATGATAAAATAGCAAGAGAATCTTCCTTAAGGTAACTATAAACAAGCCCTTTGTTATTATATGCGCTGGCTAACAGTTTAATATCTTTTAATTGTAAGGCATACTTTATAGCAGAATCTATAACCAGACGAGCTTCATTTACTTTATTCTGTTTCAAATAAAGTACACACATTTCAGTGTATGTTTTAACCAGTCCAAAAGTATTATTTGATGACTGACAGTCTTTAAGCGCAGATAAATACCAATATATTGCAGAATCTCTATTTCCTAATAAATAATGTGCAACTCCTATATTTAACTTAGACTCTCCAATAAAGCTTTTATTTTTATTTGAATTATATAAGGCTAATCTAGCATATTCTAATGCCTTCTTGGGATTGTTAGCTCTAAAATGTTCAGAGGAATCTAAATATTTTATAACCTGAGCCTTACTACCAATTGTAAGAATAATAATTAATATAACTGAAAGTAAAAATTTCACCCTACCTATATCTGCTGTTGGATGTGAATTTAATACTTATAAGAATAGGATAAAAGACGATGTAATATAAGACATACACTAGCTGAGCATATTGATATCAACATGTATATGTCACTATAAAACAACACTAAACACATAAACACCCATACACATAAAATAAAATACAATAAATTATTATTATCCTCTGTGCTGGATAATTCCTAACAGAGGATAATACAATAAACTATACACACTACAATTCTTCTACATAATTCTTAAAACTATCCAAAATTGCTTGCCAGCCTGCTTGCTGAAGCTCAGCCGAATGAATATTTTCCGGCTCAAATGTTTCCGCAATTTCTATGCTATCACCTATCTGATTAAATGTGATATATACCTTTCTACCATCACCAATTGTATAGTTGATACTCTTTAAATGATTTATTTGGTCGTATACGCCAACAAAATCAAAACTATTACAGCCATCTTTAGACGCCATTGTCGTTTTAAAACTACCACCTTTCCTTAAATCAACTTCTGCATGTGGTGCATGCCAATCAGAAGAGGCTTGGCACCATTTGGTAATATGTGTAGGATTATTCCAACAATCCCATACTTTTTCAATATTTCCTTTTACGCATGCGGTTACAGTAATTTCCATACTATTTATTTACCACAAACATAATATAAAAGATGTTAATGCTTGGCACTATTATGCGTCAACCTACGATGTTAATTACGACAATAACTACTTCAATAATGTAAAATTACCTTGGTAATGCTCTTTTTTACCATCTTTAAATACGGCATCTATTACATATACATACACTCCCTCGGGCTGCATAACATCATTATACCTGCCGTCCCAACCTCTACCTTGAGTATTTGTAGTTGTAAACATCTCATTTCCCCATCTGTTATATACACTCATAGAAAAGGAAACTAACCCTTTAGAAAGTAAATCCCTAGGTACAAAATAGTCATTTATACCATCGTTATTAGGAGTAAATGCATTAGGTATAATTACTTGACAATCATTAGTTACAACAACTTCATCAGAAGCTTCACATCCAGCTCTACTTACAGTTAATATATAAGTTCCGGGCTCTGCAACACTAATACTAGGCACTTTTTGTCCAGTATTCCATAACCATGTCATATTTGTAGATGTTGGAGAGTTTATTAAATCTGCAAGTACAATAGTAGAATTACCCGTGCAAACCGTAGTGTCATTACCTAAGTTGACCTGAGGAGAAGCATATACATTTATACTTCTAGATATAGCAGTATCAGGACAAGCTCTATAGTATGCATTTAATGTAATTGTGTACTGTCCTTCTACCCCATACCCATGTATTACAGGGTTTGCATTTGCAATAGAGTCACCATCTCCAAAATGCCAAACCATTCCTAAACTACCATTAGGAGAAAAAGCGCCACTAAAAGTTACATATCCTCCTACACATATTGCAGTATCTGTCACTTCAAAACCAACACTACTTATAGAGTCTACTTCTAGCACTTTATACGCAGTATCATAGCAAGGAACAGTATTATATGCCACTAAGCTGACTGTTTGTACCCCTACTGAAGTATAGGTATGTGTAGTATTTTTACTAGTATCAGTACTACCATCTCCAAAGTTCCACACATAACTCATTGAGTAGCCCAATGAAGCATTCGTAAATATTACAGGATTACCTTTACATGCAAAAGAATCCGGATTAGTTGTAAAAATTGAATTCACTAGATTATCTAACGTAATACTTATAGAAGCACTATCTACACATCTGGTATTAGTAATATTCAATTGTACTGTATATACTCCTGGTGTAGTGTATATATGTACTGGATTAGTTAATGTACTTGTAGCACCATCACCAAAATCCCATACATATGTTAAATCAGACGCAGGCCAAGATGTATTTACACATATAAGGGTATCGCCAACACAGTTTTTAGTTAGTGTATAATTAAAACCCGGAATAATTGGAGGTGCATCTAACAAATAAGGCCCATAAATTCCTGATATACAATTAGAATTAAAATTCACATATAGATTGCTATAATTTCCTTCACATAGACCGGTAAGACTTATTGTACTATCCGCCGGAACTAAAACTGCAACTGGTGCTTGAGGCACACCATCAAGTGTGTAATGTATTGAATCTATTTGACCTGGATGCAAACCATAGAAAGTTATTTTACCATCACAAAAACCACACTTGGTAGGATGGCTAAATGAAGCACCTCCTATCTTAAATGGAGGATCAACTAAAGTTATAGGCCCCATACTTATAGTTGTGCAAGGACCATACGTAGCATAAATGTTAGTATATAATCCAGCACCTAAGCCAGTTAAGGTAACAGTACCCGCTGCACTAACCAATAAACTTCTTACAGGTTGCACCACCCCATTTAAAGTATAATGTAAAGTATCTACATCTCCTGGGTACAAATTAGATATAACTATTTTCCCATCGGTGCTACCACAAAATGTAGTGGAAGTAAATGTAGCAGATGGCACTAAAAGTGGTGGATTAACCAAGGTAAATGGCCCCACAGTATTGGTATTACATGGACCATAGTAAGCATAAATACCTGAATACACGCCATCAGACAATCCGGAAAGCGTAACTGTACCTGCGGCACTTACAACTGCAGAATACAATGGTTGTAGTATTCCATCCTTAAAATATCTTACAGTATCTACATCTCCAGGATGCAGGTTACTCAATATTATCTTACCATCATTATGTCCGCAATATGATGGATTTACTAACGTCGCTGTAATGTTAGGCACTGGCGGATTCACCAAAGTAAATGCAAGTGCATTAGTAACACAATATCTAAATGTTGCAGTAATATTGGTATACACACCCGCATACAAGCCCGTTAATACAACTGTCCCACTACTTGGAACAGTAAATACTACACTTGGCTGTAAAATACCGTCTCTATAAAATTTTACTGTATCTATATCTCCTGGTACAAGATTATAAATAGTTATTGTTCCATCATTATGACCACAATAACTAGGATTAGTAAATGAACCGGTAATGGGTGGAACCGGAGGGTCAACTAATGTATATGGACCTATTGCTGGAGCCACACATGTGCCATAGGAAACTACTATGTTAGAATAAACACCGGCACCTAAACCATTTAAAACCACAGAACTATCAGCTGCTACTGTAAGTACAACATAAGGTTGAGGAACACCATCTTTATTATATCTAACGGTATCTACATACGTAGGTCTAAGATTTTTAATTATTATTCTGCCATCAGTTCGTCCACAGCTTGATGTATTTACAAAAGTGGCAGTAGGTGTAGGCATAGGAGGATTAAGTAATAGATATGGGCCTAATACAACAGATCTACAATACCTATAGGTAGCCGTAATATCTGTGTACATCCCTTCTCCCAAGCCAGACAATGTTATAGTACCTGCTGATGAAACCGTACTTACTATTGATGGCTGTATCAATCCGTTTAATGAATACTTAATTGTATCTACATTACCCGGTGTTAGTAGCGATATTATAATTTTACCATCATTAAGCCCACAGTAAGAGGGAGATATTGCAGTACCTGCTGCTGGAAATGGAGGAGGATAAGCTACTGAGAATGAAACAGTTGACTTACAACCGTTTGTGTTCAAGATATCCATAAAATAATCACCTGGGCCAATACTATCCACATAAGTAGTGTTGACGCCTGTTCTTACACTAACAGTATCACCGGCACCTCTGTAAATTACTAACCTATAAGGTCCACCGGTACCTGAAGGAGCAACTGAAATGGCTGCTCTACTTGTACAGCTAGCGTCTGCTACTGTTGTTACTGATACTGTAGGCGAAGGTAAAATTGTAATAGTATAAGCTATTGTTTGTGTACCAACTAGCGGACAATGATCATCCGTGAATGTTAGATATATAATATAATCTCCGGGTGTTATTGCAGTAGAAGTCCACGAAAAGGTAGTTATGGGTGTTGGGGTACCTGCACCAACTGTTGAAATAGAACTACCTGCAGGCAAACCAGTTGCTGTTACCCATACATTACTTCCATCTACTGAAGTAGGATTAAATGTCAAACTAAAATCACCAGTATTTTGACATATTTTATGATGTACGCTATCTACTATAGTACCTCCACTTGCAGATGTTATAGTAGCTGATGGAGCAGTAACACTACAAGTTAGAACTACAAAAGTCATTTCTCTTTGACAAGATCCAACAAAAACACCACCCCTAGTTTGTCTAATGTTATAAACTACTAAAGATCTTTGTAGCGCATCTGGGGTAAAAGATAATTGCCCATTAGATGGATCGAATGCAAAAGACGAAGTCTCTAATGGAGCTGCCCCGGTATATGGAAATACATAACTAGAAGCATTGTTAATATCGCAGCTGGTTGACAATCCCGTTTCTCTAGCCCCAATCAATTGAAAAGAAAGCAAATCACCATCCGGATCTACTGCACCTGGATTATAGTAACTAGGATTGTTTAAACAAAAGAACGGAGTAGCTATTGCAGTTAGATTAGGGCTAGAATTTGGAGCAACACTATTATTTAAGGTATCTACCAATCTAATAATAGAACCTGTACCAGGAATAACCAAATTAGTAATTGAATTTGCTCTACCTGCTATATATCCTGTCCCTAAGCTGCCTCCAAATACAAATCTCCAAACAGTAGAAGTCCCTGGTAATGTATAGTTTCTACTATAAACAAATTTTTTAATACCTGGAATAGTAGAAGATAAATTACTGCATTGTGTATTAGAAAGTTGTGCTGGGCATACCGGTGTAACTTCGACACCTGTATTAGGTGGTTCAATAAATAAAGTGGTAGTATCTACATAAGAACTCCCATTATATATGCAAATTTGAGGTGTACACAATGGCAAAGCTGCAAATGCAGCAGAACCTGATCCACAATCTCCATATATTATTAAACTGATTTTATAAGTATTACCTGCCACATGACTATAGGTCAAATCCATACCTACTATATGCGATGCACGTACTGTAAATGAAAATAATAATATTAAAAAGGTAAATAATATTATTCTTAAGTTGTTCATATCATTTATATTCCAATAAGGCCAGAATTAAAATTCAATTAATTATACTACAACTTGCATAATGCAATTACACATTTGTAAGATGTAAATTTATCTACATTAGCTCACATGAAAAATATTTTGTGGCAACATATTGCTTTTTTGTTGCTAAATAATGACAAATGCCTGTTAATTTATTTTAACATTTCTGTTTACCGACTATAAACACCTATTCACTTTTAATAAACTATCAAATACCGATTCTTCTTTTACTACAAAATGCATGATCTTTTATTTTACAAAAAAATCGATTCGATGAGTCACCACTTTGGTCCTGCTGTAAAAATTAAAGGCGTTTATCAAAACCCGATACCAACTACAAATAATCCTAATGGTTTTCTTAGCATATTAAAAGATTATATTACAAATAAGGAAGAGAAAGTACCCAAACAACAACTAGGGCCATTCACTACTGATATTAGTATATATTCCACACCACCTAAAAATGGACTTAGAGTTACTTGGATGGGACATTCCTCTTTACTAATAGAAATAGACGGATACCGATTTTTAACCGACCCAGTAGTAGGTAGAGCCTCTTTTGTGCAATGGGCTGGTCCCAAACGCTTTTTCCCATACCCAATTGCATTTAATCAACTACCACCACTAGATGCTATATTGTTATCACACGATCATTACGACCATTTAGACATTTTGGCTATCAAAGAACTGGCTTCATTTCCGGTGACATACATTTGTTCAGAAGGTGTTGGTAAACACCTAGTAAAATGGGGAGTAGCACAAGAAAAAATAAAAGAACTAAATTGGACTGAATCAACAACTATAAACAACTGTAAAATTACTGCTACACCCAACAGACATTTTTCAGGCAGAGGCATCATTAACCAAAATCAAACACTCTGGTCCTCATTCGTAATCAGCACCGAAAAACATAACATATTCTTCGGCGCCGACTCAGGCTGGTGGCCTGGTTTCCATGATATTGGAAAACTTTACGGGCCATTTGACTTAACAATGCTTGAGGTGGGTGCGTATGGTAAAGGATGGCCAGATATTCATATGGGTCCTGATAATGCTACCAATGCTCACATTGCACTAAAGGGAAATGTAATGATGCCTATACACTGGGGTACGTTTAATTTAGCACTCCATGATTGGAGAGAACCTGCTGAACACACTATAATGTATGCTAATGAAAAAAATATTAATTTATTCATGCCTACCCCCGGTGTTCCAACGGATATCACATCACAACACATAACCTACTGGTGGAAATAGACTACCCCAAATTACCATCTCCAGTAGACTGAGATATTCTATTTCCCATGTACGCAAGTGCAAAAAATAATAGCACATATACTAAAGCCATACACTAATATTCAGTTTTAAGGTTCAAATATTGTAAAAACTCATTTTTAACTGCCATATCATCAAACTTACCACTATAATATGCAGTAGTAGTAGCAGAGTTGGTATCATTTATACCCCTAGATGATACACATAAATGTTTTGCATCAATTATTACAGCCACACTATTAGTACCCAACACAGTTTTTAATTCATTAGCTATCTGCATAGTTAAGCGCTCTTGCACCTGAGGGCGCTTAGCAAAATATTGAACTATTCTATTTAGCTTAGAGAGACCAATAACCTTACCTGATGATATATAACCAATATGCACTTTACCGTAAATAGGCACAAAATGGTGCTCACAATTGCTGTATAGCGTTATGTCCTTCTCCACTAGCATTTGATTGTACCTGTATTTGTTATCAAACAAGGCAACCTTAGGCTTATTTTCAGGGTTTAAGCCGGAAAAAATCTCTTTTACATACATTTTAGCTACCCTGTGTGGAGTACCTTTAAGGCTATCATCAGTTAAATCTAAACCCATGATTTCCATTATTTGTCTAAAATGATGCTCAATAGCTTGTATTTTCTCACTATCCGTCATAATAAAAGCATCTTCTTTCATAGGGGTTTCTATGCTTGTAAATAGATGCTCATCTCCTATCTCCTCATCTGATAGCTCAGCTAATTGAATTTTATTATTAGACAACAGGGTATTCAGCAAAATTTCTTTCTGTTTCATAAAGAGTTATTTTTAAATCATACTCGGCGGAGATATGAGGTCGTAAAATATTATAGATAACAACAATTATATTTTCTACCGTAGGATTCAGATTGGCAAATTCAGCAACATCTAAATTCAAGTTTCTATGGTCAAACTTCTGAACTACAAGATTTTGTATTAGATCACTTAAATATTTAGTATCAATCACATATCCTGTCTTTTCATCTATTTCGCCTACTACCCTAACTATTAAATCATAATTATGACCATGATAATTAGGATGATTGCACTTACCAAAAATCCTTTTATTTTCTTCTTCACTCAAGTCAGGATTATGAAGCCTATGCGCTGCATTAAAATGCTCTCGTCTGTATATTGCTACTCTTTCGGCCATCAAATTCCAACTGTTTAATTTTTTATAAAAATATTTAAACAAAAATAAACATCCTTGTGTTCATTACCGCTTTCTACTTTATTGTTATAAACTATTCGATTATAGGCAAACAAAAAAGAGCACACCAAATGGCATGCTCTTTTTAATATGATATTGGTAATATCTATTTTGCTAAATATTTCATTAAATCAGCTTTTGCCTCTTCTGAGGTGTTGTACTTTCCTATCACTTTACCATTAGGGTCTAATAAAAATGCTTGAGGAATATATTGTACTCCATATTTAGAAGCCGCTTCAGACTGCCAGCCACCTAAATCACTCATATGATATGGCCATGTCAAATTATCTTTTTTAATAGCGGCCATCCATGCATCTTTATTTTTATCTAATGACACACTTACTACTTTGAAACCATTCTTAGCTGATTTAAACTTTTTAGTTGAAAATTCATTATACATTTTCACTAAAGCCGGGTTAGATGCACGACAAGGACCACACCATGAAGCCCAAAAATCTAATAACACATAGCTACCCTTATTTAGTTCCGATAATTTTAATACTTTACCATTAGGGTCTTGATATGATAATTCAGGTGCATCCTGACCAATTTTTATATAATCGTTATTGTACTGAGCTTGAGCCGTTGTAAAAAGGCTAACGAATAGAGCTATTAAAGCTAAGGTTCTTTTCATATGAATTTTTATGTTTTTATTTTAATTACGTTACCAAATGTATGCCTTTATGCAATATTATTTTTCAAGATGCCATTTTTAAGAAGTCCTTCACATATTTTTCTTGCTATACTTGGGCCTTCATATATAAAACCGGTATAAACTTGCACTAATGAAGCACCAGCCTCTAGCTTTTCAATAGCATCTTCGGCTGTAAAAATACCGCCTACTGCAATTATAGGTATACTACCGTTACTATTTTTGTGTATATATCTTACCACTTCAGTAGCTCTTTCCTTTAATGGCTTACCACTTAATCCTCCCGCCCCTATTTTATCTATTTTGTTAGTACTAGTATGCAACCCTTCTCTAGATATTGTGGTGTTTGTTGCCACTATGCCATGTATGCCTGTAGTTTTCACTATATCAATGATGTCGTCTAACTGCTCATTGGTTAAGTCAGGCGCTATTTTTAGAAGTATAGGTTTTCCACTACCCAACTCATTATTCATTTTCATAAGTTTAGATAGCAAATTGGTTAAAGGCTGTTTGTCCTGTAATTGTCTCAACCCAGGTGTATTGGGGCTACTCACATTTACTACAAAATAATCTACTGCTTTATACATCCATTCAAAGCATTTTTCATAGTCTGTATCAGCTCTTTCTAAAGCAGTTTCTTTGTTTTTTCCAATATTTCCACCTACTACAATTTGTTCTGCTCTCCTTTTAATCCTTGGCACTGCACTTGTAGCTCCCCTATTATTAAATCCCATCCTGTTTATCAAAGCGCTATCCTCCGGCAATCTGAATAACCTAGGACGATCATTACCCGACTGCCCCACAGGAGTTACGGTTCCAATTTCAACAAAACCAAACCCCAAGCACCCCAAAGGGTCTAAATATTTAGCATCTTTATCAAAACCGGCTGCCAATCCAACAGGATTAGGAAATTTTATTCCCCACAACTCTCTTTCTAAGTCTGGATGAGAAATAGAATATTTTTTACGCATCCAAGACCTTATACTAGGAAATGAATATGCCCAAGTAAGCCTGTTCATGACCCACTGATGAACATCCTCTGGGTCAAACATGAATAAAACCTTCTTTATAAGACTATACATACTTACCGCAAATGTACACCACGAAATTGACTCATTTTAACAAAAATAAGTGTAATACAATTTCTCTATAAATGTATCTTAGCATCACAATGCACTATATCAGAATATTATTACTTATACTATATTTCTCTGTTTATAGTTGGGCATCGTTTGCCCAAACTATAAAAGGTGAAGTGATAGACATGGATAGTAAGCTTCCAATCAAAGCTGTTTCCATATTTAATGTATATACCAACCAAGAAATACTTACAAATGAAGATGGTACTTTTGAAATAGAAGCCACTAACGATCAATTACTAATATTTACCAAATCTGGCTATAAAGATGTAAGAGTACGTATACCTAAAGGATATATGCCCTCTTATTTCAAAATCATTATTCAACACGGATTTACCAATCCTAGAGATAACTCACCTAATAACAACAGATATAGTCCTAAAAATGATAGCTTAAAAATGCGTGACATTTACGGACATACACTAGACTTTGAAAGATTATCTGGTTTGGGGAAAATTCAACATCCTTTCTCTGCTCTTAGTAAACGCAATAGAGAGATTTGGAAATTTCAGGAAGATTTTGAAGAACAAGAAAAAGAAAAGTATGTTGATAGAACATTTAATGCTGACCTGATTACAAAAATAACTGGACTTACTGGAGATAGTTTAAAATCATACATGGTAAGATACAGACCTAGTTACGATCAGCTAAGAAGTATGAATGACTACAATTTCTTCAACTTTATTAAAAAGACTGCCAATAGCTTCAGAAATCCGAATAGACCAATCGGACCTAGATAAACGAAATTGGGGGTAGAAAAAATCTACCCCCAATTTTACTTTTGGCTTTATGTTTTACTTCTTAAAAATATCAAACTGTTTCTCCATTGCATCTTGAAACTCTTCGGCGGAGAGAAAATGAGTAGGTTCATTTACAACACCGTATACGCTACTTCCGGTGTCAAAATATGCAATAGCCTTCTCAGGATGCACTAAAATATGCTTGTCGTTTACAATCTCATATCCCTCAACAAGCATTTTAATGCCTTTCAGCTCTAGCTTATATCCCTTTTCCTCTTTAGTAATTCTGAAATTATACATCAAACAATACAATTGTACACTTAACCATTGCAAATTAGAGGACAATTGTATGTACACACATCAGTATACTTATTTTTAATAGTATTTTAAAAATGTAACCTTTTGAAAATCAAAAAGGTACACCAACAAATACACAAATAATAAATACACAAATAGCACAAGAGAAATTTATTTCACAAAATAGAAACTTTCCAAAGTGTGGAATATTTTTCCCAAAACACTCATTTTTTATCCCGTATATTTTTGTAAATTTTTATTGCACTCATTAAAACAATTACTAATCCCACCAGCCCGCCTAATCCCCACGCAACACTAATACTTTGTTTTACAGTTGCCAACATGACTATGGCCACTAAAAATATTGTAGCAACCTCATTCCATATTCTTAACTGAGTAGATGTGTATTTGAATATACCCGACTGTAACTGTTTATATATGCTGTGTAACGATAAATGGTATATATATAACCCCACAACAAACAGCAATTTGATATTTAACCAAGAAGACGTAGTAGAAAGTGAATTATAATTATACCACATTAGCGGCCCAAATATTAACGTGAGTACGGCAGAAGGCCAGGTAATTCCTAACCACAATCGCTTACTCATTAATGCTAGTTGCTCCGATAATATTTTTTTTTCTACATCAGTTTTTTCTTGTGCTTCAACATGATATATAAAAAGCCTTACGATATAAAACATACCGCTAAACCAGGTTACTATAAATATTATATGTAACGCTTTAATGTAGTTATATGACATATGGCAAAGTTACACCGCAGTATTAATAAGTTCTAATACTGCTTTAACCCAAAGCTCTTGAGTATTCAAACAAGGTATAAAGGTATATTCCTCGCCTCCGGCTTTTTCAAAATTTTCTCTTTCTCTAATAGCTACTTCTTCTAAAGTTTCTAAACAATCACTTACAAAAGCAGGACAAACAACCGCTAGCTTTTTAATCCCTTCTTTTGGCATTTCGTCCATCCTTGCTGTAGTGGCAGGCGTTAACCATGCCGCCCTACCCAATTTAGACTGAAAAGAGATACTGTATTGGCTTTCCGGAATAGATAAATACTTTGCAACCAACTTTGTAGTCACCACACATTGGTGTTTATAACATTCTTTATGCGCAGGAGAATCTACATCGCAACAATTAGCAACTTTTAAACAGTGGCTTCCTGTTACATCGCTTTTATGAATATGCCTTACAGGTATACTATGATAACTAAATAAAATATGTCTATCAGCAGTCACATAATTCCTAATACTTTCAGATAATGCCTTTATATATGCAGGATGCTTGTAGAAAGCAGGAACTACTTTAATTTTAAACGGATAGTTGCCTTTGGCATAGGTATCTTGAGCATGCACTACAGCAGTTTCATAACTAGACATGGCATAATGCGGATACAAAGGCAGTAGCACAACCTCATCTAAATCAGGGTGATGTTTTACCAACTCATCATATGCAGATTTCATGTTTGGATTGCCATATCTCATTGCTATTACAATGGGCTCTGTTGTATGCTTTTGCACTTCACCTTGCAATTGTTTGGTGATGAATACCAACGGCGAACCATCCTTGGTCCATATACTATGATATGCCTCTGCAGATTTAGACGATCTGAACGGTGTAATAATACCCTTCACTAAAATAGTACGCCACCATAGTGGAGAATCTATTACACGTTCATCCATTAAAAATTCATCTAAGTAGCGTTTTACATCTTTAACTTCAGTAGAATCTGGCGAACCTAAATTCATTAAAATCACTCCACGCTTTTTCTGCGACATTTTGTTCTATTTTTTCGCAAAGAAACGTAACAAAATCAACTTAAAATAGTTTTTGAGCAGATAAATGACGGAGTAATGACATCTTTTTAGCATACCGATACGTAACTATAAAACGAAGAATAAATAAACACAAAAAGATGACGAAAATCACTAAAACGACACAGAATTATGATGCAAGTCACACCCTAAAATGACGTAGGAATGACATAGAAATTACTCAGTAAAAAAATAGCAAACTACCTTTGTAATCAGGATTTCACACTAACCCCATGATCCAAAACGACACGCATCATATTCATAATTTCAGAGTAGCCGGCATCAACTACAAGAAAACAGACGCCTCTATAAGAAGCATGTTTTCCATTAATGCCGACCAATATGCTACATTATTACAAAAAGCACCACAATATGGTGTTAAGGAATTTTTTATTGTTTCTACCTGTAACAGAACTGAAATTTATGGTGTTGCAAATAGCTGTCAACAACTAGTAAATCTATTGTGTGAAGAAACTGCTGGCGATAAAAACCTTTTTTCTGATATAGCTTACCAAAAAAGTGGTACACATGCTATAGAACATATTTACCATGTAGCTGCAGGACTAGACTCTCAAATATTAGGCGACTATGAAATACTAGGGCAAATTAAGAATGCAGTAAAGCCTGCAAAAGAAGCAGGTTACCTAGGTGCATTCACCGAAAGATTAGTAAACTGTGTAATACAATCATCAAAAGCAGTAAAAACACAAACTTCTCTTAGCGGTGGCACTGTTTCAGTTTCTTTTGCAGCGGTACAATACATAAAACAACATATAACCGACATTTCTAGCAAAAACATTTTATTAATTGGTACCGGCAAAATAGGTAAAAGTACTTGCCGAAACCTGATAGACTACCTAGGCACTAAAAAAATCACCTTAGTAAATAGAACTTTCGATACTGCGGAAGCACTTGCTGACGAACTTGGCATTTCTTGCGCACCATATAATGAGTTAGCAGAGCAAGTAAAAAAGTCTGATATCATTTTAGTATCTACTAATGCAGCTACCCCAATTATACTTGCTAAAGACCTGGAAAACTGTGGCAATAAATTGGTTATTGATTTAAGCATACCGTACAACGTAGACCCCAACGCTGCTTCACTAGAGAATATAGACCTTGTAAATGTAGATGTACTTTCAAAAATTAAAGACGAAACATTACAAGCAAGACAAAACGAGGTACCTAAGGCTATTGAAATAATAGACGAACACATCAAAGACTTTAAAGATTGGTGTGCTATGAGAAAATATGTACCCGTACTTAAAGAAGTAAAAAGTAAACTAAAAACAATACAACTACCGCATGTAGAACCTACAAACAAAATAACTGACAATTCAATACAAGAAGTTATTAATATGTTGGCCACAAAAATGCGTAAAGATTATACACCCGGCTGTCATTATATACAAGCCATTAATGAATATATAGCACAGCATGACTAAAACCATACGGATAGGCACTAGAGAAAGTCAGCTTGCAGTGTGGCAAGCAACAAAAGTTCAGCAACTATTAGCAGCTAACGGCCACCAATCAGAGCTAATATATATTAAAAGTGATGGCGATACTAATCTTACTACTCCCCTCTACGAATTAGGTGTACAAGGCATATTTACAAAAGCTTTGGATATAGCTCTACTAAACGGAGATATAGATATTGCAGTTCACTCTATGAAAGATGTACCAACTGTTCTAGCCAAAGGAGTAAAACAAGTAGCAGTATTGCCTAGAGCTTCTTATAAAGACATTTTAGTACCTAAACCGGGAATTACATTTAGCGAAAAAAATGCTGGTAATTATATAATAGGTACAAGTAGCGTTAGGCGTAAGGCACAATGGCTTAACAAATATCCTAATTCAGTAATGGAGAATCTTAGAGGTAATGTAAATACCCGTCTAAGAAAAGTAGCTGAAAGCAACTGGGATGGTGCCATTTTTGCAGCTGCAGGATTAGAGCGCATAAATCTGAAACCTGAAAATGCTGTAGAATTAAATTGGATGCTTCCTGCACCTGCACAAGGGGCTATAGTAATAGTAGTCAAAGAATCAGATAGCCATTCTATCAGTTGTTGCGAAATACTTAATCATGAAGCAACTGCAGCTTGCGTAAAAATAGAACGCGATTTTCTACGTGCTCTAATGGGAGGCTGTGCAACACCAATAAGTGCTCTTGCAGAATTTAATAATGATACTATACACTTCGAGGGCAACATATTAAGTCTAGATGGCTCCCAAAAAGTATCTGTAAAGAAAGAAACTACCTTAACCAATTATTTAAATACTGGTAGCGAAGCTGCTGAAACTTTATTGCAAAATGGTGGTAAAGAAATAGCAGAATCAATAAGAAATGGAAAGTGACTATAGCATATTAAGCACCGCATACATAGATGAGTCGTCTAGCATAGACGCTTACATGGGTGTATCTATAGATACTATTCCTTTCATAGAAACAAAAATTAGTGACTATCAATCTTTACACAAAAACATTAACCCACTAATAAGCCAGCACATAATTGCAATTTTCACAAGTGTAAATGCCGTTAAAGCACTATCGCAGTTTAAAGAAATTGAAAAAGCTCAATGGCAAATATGCTGCACTAGAAGTGCTACTAAAAATGCAGCTGAAAAATTATTATCAAACTCAACTATAATAGCCACTGCCAACGATGCAGAAGAGCTATCTAAAGTAATACTTGAATTAAAAATGTCGGAAGTATATTTCTTCTCAGGAAATATTCGTTCATCTATCTTACCAGATACTTTAAGTAATAATGGTATTATAGTAAACGAAATAAACTGCTACGATACAAACACCATAAAACATTCAATATCAAAAATTTACAACGGATATTTATTTTTTAGTCCAAGTGCAGCACATGCTTTTTTTAGTTTAAATAATATTCCATTAAGTGCTTATGCATTTGCTATAGGCAATAGCACCAAGAAGGCTCTTTTAAACTATTTAGCTGAAAATCAAATTATTACAAGCAAAGAGGCTAATAAAAAAGAGGTACTTGAAACTGCCATACAATTTTTAAAACATTAAAATATATACATACAGTGAGCTTACAAAACGATCTATTATTACGTGCTTTAAAAGGTGAATCAGTTGAACGTCCTCCAGTTTGGATGATGAGACAAGCAGGCAGGTATTTACCTGACTACATAAAACTGAGAAATAAATACGACTTCTTTACTCGCGTACAAACTCCGGAATTAGCCTGTGAAATTACTTTACAGCCAATAGATCAAGTAGGCGTCGATGCTGCTATTATTTTCTCAGATATTTTGGTAATTCCTCAAGCTATGGGAATGACTGTATTATTAGAAGAAGGTAAAGGTCCACTACTACCAGAAGTTATAAAAGACAAAGCAGACATAGATAAACTATTTACAGATGACATGGAAAATAGATTAAGCTATGTTATGAAAGCATTAACCTTAACCAAAAAAGAATTAAATGACAGAGTGCCTCTTATTGGTTTTGCCGGTGCTCCTTGGACACTTCTTTGCTACATGGTTGAAGGTAAAGGAAGTAAAACTTTTGATAAGGCTAAGCAATTCTGCTTTACCCAACCCGACCTGGCTCATCAACTTCTACAAAAAATAACAGATGCCACTATAGCCTATTTGATAGCTCAAACCAAGGCAGGTGTTGATACAGTTCAAATCTTCGACAGTTGGAGCGGAATGTTATCACCTGCTGATTTTCAAGAATTTGCACAACCTTACTTAATACAAATTTCAGATGCAGTTAGTAAATATGTACCTGTTATTTTATTCCCTAAAGGCAGTTGGTATGCTCTAAGCGATCTTAGTAAAACCAGCGCAGCAGGTATAGGAATAGATTGGTCGCTTACTCCACAAATGGCACGTCAGTTGTCTGGCAATAATATTACACTACAAGGCAATTTTGACCCATCTAAATTATTAGCACCTATACCGCAAATCAAAAAAGAAGTAAAAGCGATGATTGATGGATTTGGAAAAGATAGATACATTGCCAATTTAGGCCATGGTATAATGCCAAATATTCCGGTGGATCATGCTATTGCCTTCGTAGAAGCAGTTAAAGAGTACTCCATATAAACATCACAAACAATTGATTTACAATTGATTAAAATGGAATTAAAAGATAGATTCTCACAATACATTCTTGATTTACAAGACAGTATATGTAAAGGACTAGAAAATATTGATGGCAAAGCCACCTTTCAGGAAGATAAGTGGGACAGGCCTGAAGGCGGTGGGGGTAGAACCCGTGTTATTAGTGATGGTAATGTTTTTGAGAAAGGCGGGGTAAACACTTCGGCTGTGCATGGCACTTTGCCAAAAGCTATGCAGGAAGCATTCAAAGTACCCGATAGCGATTTTTTTGCATGTGGTCTATCTTTAGTTATTCACCCTAAAAATCCATATGTACCAACTATCCATGCTAACTGGCGCTATTTTGAACTCTATGATAAAAATGGAGTTAAACTTGACTGCTGGTTTGGCGGAGGAACTGACCTAACACCCTATTATATTTTTGAAGAAGATGCCATTCATTTTCATTCCACTTTAAAAAATACAATACAAAAGTTTGATAATCAGCTATATAAAAAATATAAATCAAACTGTGACGAATATTTTTCTAACAAGCATAGAGGAAATGAGATGCGAGGTATAGGTGGTGTCTTTTACGATTATTTACGCCCCTCTGCAGATTTCATGGATGAAGAAAAACTATTTGAGTTTCAACAAGCCAATGGAAATAGGTTTATAGAAGCCTATGTGCCCATAGTAGAAAAAAGAAAAGATACTCCATATGGCGAAAAACAAGTTGAATGGCAAGAAATAAGACGAGGTAGATATGTGGAGTTCAACTTAATACATGATAGAGGTACGCTGTTTGGTTTAAAAACAAATGGTAGGATTGAAAGTATTTTAATGAGCTTACCTCCTAGAGCTAGATGGGTATACGACCACAAACCTGAAAAAGGAAGTGTTGAAGAAAAAATGCTAACATATTACCAACCCAAAGACTGGATTTAATTTTAAATATATTCTTACTATGTATTTGCAAAGAAGAAATAGAATACTAAGACAAAATCCGGCTATCAGAGCTATGGTAGCCGAGACTATTATAAAACCATCAGACTTCATAGCCCCTCTTTTCATTACTGAGGGCAGTGGCATAAAGGAAGAAATTCCTTCTATGTCAGGCTATTATAGAATGAGCTTAGATTTTACTTTAAATGAAGTAAAAGAACTATGGGCTATGGGCATAAAGTCTGTATTACTATTTATAAAGTGCAAAGACGAGCTAAAAGATAATAAGGGTACCGAGGCTTTAAATAAAGACGGGCTAATGCAAAGAAGCATAAGAGCTATTAAAAGTGCTTGCCCTGATATGGTTATAATGACAGATGTTGCATTAGATCCATTCTCTTCATACGGACATGATGGAATAGTTGAAAATCAAGAAATTGTAAACGATACAACAGTTGAAGTACTAGCACAAATGAGCGTAAGCCATGCTGAAGCAGGAGCAGATTTTGTAGCCCCAAGCGATATGATGGATGGCAGAATAGGTGCTATACGTTTTGCCCTTGAAAATAGTGGATATACCAAGACCGGAATAATGGCTTATAGCGCTAAGTATGCTTCATGTTTTTATGGCCCGTTCAGAGATGCACTTGATAGCGCACCCGGATTTGGCGACAAGAAAACCTACCAAATGGACTATGCCAATAGAATTGAAGCCGTAAGAGAAACTATAATGGATGTAGAAGAAGGCGCTGATATTGTTATGGTAAAACCTGCTATGGCTTACTTAGATATTATTCGCGAAGTAAAAAATCATGTAGATGTTCCGGTAAGTGCCTATCATGTAAGTGGCGAATATGCCATGATTAAAGCAGCTGCTAAAATGGGTTGGCTAAATGAAGAAAAAGCAATTTTAGAGTCTTTAACTTCTATCAAACGAGCCGGAGCAGATTTAATAGCAACCTACTTTGCAAAAGACGCCGTGAAACTTATTAGCTAACACAACAAAAAGAAAAACAACACATGAACAATAATAATAGTGTAGCATTATTTGAAAGAGCCAAACTTAGTATTCCCGGCGGTGTAAACTCTCCGGTAAGAGCATTTAAGAGTGTTGGTGGCAATCCTTTGTTCATGACAAAGGCAAAAGGTGCATACATGTATGATGCTGATGGAAATCAGTACATAGATTTTATCAACTCTTGGGGACCTATGATTTTAGGTCATGCATATGAGCATGTGGTAAAGGCTATACAAAACAAAGCTCTAGAGGCTATGTCTTTTGGTGCACCAACAGAGTTAGAAATTGAAATGGCAGAAATTATTAAATCTATGGCACCAAATGTAGATTTAATAAGAATGGTTAGCAGCGGTACTGAAGCGTGTATGAGTGCGCTAAGACTAGCTAGAGGTTACACCGGTAAAAATAAATTTATAAAGTTTGAAGGCTGCTATCACGGTCATGCTGATGCTTTTTTAGTTAAAGCAGGTAGCGGTGTAGCTACTTTTAATATTCAAACTGTTCCTGGCATTACTTCAGGTGTTTCTTTAGATACACTTACTGCTCCTTATAATGACTTAAATGCAGTAGAACAACTAATAAAAGAAAATCCAAACGAAATAGCAGCCATAATTATAGAGCCGGTAGCCGGCAATATGGGTTGCATTCCTCCATTGCCGGGTTATTTAGAAGGGCTTAGAAAAATATGTACTGATAATAACATAGTACTAATATTTGATGAGGTAATGACCGGATTTAGACTAGCAGCAGGCGGTGCTCAGGAACGCTTAAATATAGATGCCGATTTAGTTACCTATGGCAAAGTGATTGGTGGAGGTATGCCGGTAGGTGCTTTCGGCGGTCGCAGAGAGATTATGGAGTGTATAGCTCCGTTAGGCAATGTATACCAAGCAGGTACATTAAGTGGTAACCCCATAGCTATGGCAGCAGGTTTTACCATGCTAAAAACACTTAAAGAAAATAAGGATATTTACTCAAGTATAGACAGCAAAACGGAATATTTACACAAAGGCTTATCAGAAGTATTAAATAGAAAAGGTGTAGAACATACAATCAACCGCCTAGGCTCCATGATTAGTGTGCACTTCTCGCCTAACCCTATTACCAACTTTACCGATGCGGCTAATGCCAATAATGCTTTGTTTAATAAATATTTCCATGCTATGCTTAATCAAGGTATTTATTTGCCTCCTTCGGCATATGAAACTTGGTTTATCAGTAATGCATTAAGCACTGAAGATTTAGACAAAACTATTAGTGCAACTGAACATTTCTTTAGTACACTATAAATTATAATTTTACATAGTATCATTTAATAGCATGAAGAAAAGTATTTATACAATTTGTATTAGTGTATTAGCCCTTCAGGCAAAGGCACAAGACAAACCAGCCAATCTATCCTACCCTGATGAGAAGCATTTCAGCAATATGCGCCAGCTAACTTTCGGTGGCGATAACGCTGAGGCCTACTTTGGTTTCGACAATGAGCAAATTACTTTTCAGCGCACCTCAGAAAAAGATGGAGTGCCTTGCGACCAAATATACTATGGACGCATTCCTAAAAAAGGGAATCAAGCATTTACATATAAATTGGTTAGTACGGGCAAAGGAAGAACTACATGTGCATATCTTCTTCCTGATAAGAAGCATCTATTGTATGCATCAACACATGAAGCTGCCGACACCTGTCCGCCCACACCAGATAGAACTAAAATAAAAAAATACGTTTGGCCTATCTATCCATCGTATGATATTTATGTAGCAGATTTCAACGGTAAAATATCTAAAAAACTAACTAATACTCCCGGATATGATGCGGAAGGCACAGTATCACCTAAAGGAGATAAAATAGTATTCACCAGCATGAGAAATGGTGATTTAGATATCTACACCATGAATATTGATGGCAGTAATGTTAAACAAATCACCCACGATTTAGGGTACGATGGTGGACCTTGCTTTTCTCCTGACGGAACTAAAATTGTTTGGAGAGCTTCTAGACCTAAAACTGATGAGGAAAAGAAAGAATATAAAGAATTGTTAGATCAAGGTCTGGTTATGCCAACAAATATGGAAGTATTTGTAGCCAATGCAGATGGAAGCGATGTTCATCAAGTAACTCACTTAGGAAAAGCTAATTGGGCTCCTTCGTTTGCACCGGATGGCAAACGCATCATATTTGCTTCTAATCACGAGTATGCTAAAGGATTCCCATTCAATCTTTATCTAATAAATATCGATGGAACCGGACTTGAGAGAATATCTCATGATAATGGCTTCGATGCCTTCCCTATGTTTTCTCCTGACGGCAAAAAACTAATCTTTAGTTCAAACAGAAATAATGGTGGCGGTAGAGATACAAATGTATTTATTTGTGATTGGGTTAACTAAGCTATAAGTTAACATCACCTTGGCTTAGCACAAACCTAACAAAGATTTTATTTTAAAATATGGTATAAATTCGAATTAATATCCTTAATTTGAAGTATCAAAAGGCTGTGGAGGAACCTCCATAGCCTTTTTTAGCCAAAATACTTTTTGTTTCGTATTACAAAAACGGCTTAAACAATAAAACTATTTGTGAACAATAAAGCGGTTATATACTGCTTTAACGAATCTTGGAGACATTATGGAACAATATACTTTCTCATATAATAAAACTACTAAAAGCCAATTACCTGAAACTATTCAAAAACTGATAACTGCAGCTGAAGAGGCTACTAAAGATGCCTATGCACCATACTCCCACTTCAAGGTAGGTGCAGCCGTACTCTTAGCAGATGGCAGTATACGAACTGGTGCCAACCACGAAAACGCAAGTTATCCGGCAGGTATCTGCGCTGAAAGAAGTGTACTTGCTACAATTAACCCCGATAATGGCAGCCAACATATTGAAGCTATAGCAGTAACATACAAAGCAGACGAACATTTAATGATGCCGCTTTCGCCCTGTGGTATATGCAGGCAAAGTATGCTTGAACAACAAGTAGCTCAACATAAAAAGTATGCCGTTTATATGTGTAGCCCAGATGGTCAGGTTATTTATGTAGATGATGTTACGCTGCTACTACCCTTCTTCTTCAGTAATGAAAACCTGGGCATGTAGAAGGAATACTTGAGCAAATAGCCAACGTATTTTTAAAATAGCTTTGTCTAATACATAGCAGGATGCTATTAAATTATTCAATAGTAGGAATATCAAAGAGAGTTTAACTTTGATTATCATTCTATTATGGTTTAAGCATAACTATATTGTTCTACTTATTGCTGAGCTACATAACTGCTAGCCTATGTCTAAATATATACTAATATTAATATTTACTTTTTTCGGCTTTACTAGCATTGCACAACAGCTTAACATCCTCCCTCAAGAGGGAATGCAGGCAACGCACTTCAACTATACATCATTTCTTACCGACAAAATACCCGATGCTGAAACCATTATGGGTAATAAAGGCTATGAATCGCACCCCGAAATAGGTGCCACTTTTAAAGAAACCCCTTGCAAAGATTGCTATGAAGATATAGGCCAAAGAAAAGAGTATAATAAAACCTATGTAAAAAAAGGAAGCAACAAAACCTTTAGTTACACCCAAACCTGCACACAACCAATGCATTATAAAGATGCTGCGGGTAACTGGCTAACTATTGACCCAAGGTTAAAACCATCAGCGGAAGCAAATGGTATTTATGCAGCAAAAAATCAGACGTCTCCTACTTGCATAAATACAGTTTTAAATAACACACAAATACAGTACAATAAGCAAATTTTTACATTTAATAATCAGTTAGAACTTATACACAGCAATATTGATGGCAATATAAAATCATTAGGATATGCCAATTGGACAAATATAACTATTGGCGAAGATGGAGCATACATTACTAACGCTTGGGATGGCATAGATATAGAGCTTAGAGTAGTAAGGGGAGGTATAAAAACTAACTACTGGATAAACAAACCTTTACCAGCAATTAATAAGGGCTTTTTAAGTATTAGAGACCATATAATATTACCCCAAGGATTACATTTTAATGCTTCACCTGAAAAATCTACAATAGGAGTACTTTCAGTTAAAAATGAAGACAATATAGACCAGCTCATAATTTCAGCTGCTAATATTTATGAGAAAAATACGCCAGGCAGCAATGAATATTTACCATACATTATTGGTAAGGACAACTGCCTAGACATTGTAATTGATGCCAAATGGCTTAATAAACCGGCAGATAGATACCCAATTATTATCGACCCATTAGTTACCGCACCTACAACTGTAACTGTGCCGGGCAGCACATATAGTCCGGGATGGACTACAGGTTGCAGCATCTTAAATCCTGCATCTGTTCCTCCAGACCTTACCATAACAGACTTATGGTTCACTTTCGAGTATGAGGCTACAGGAGGTGCATTAATGGCTAACGGCAGTATGGATTTCAGAGTAGGAACCTGCAGAAGCCCTTCTGCTACAGGATTTTATTGGTATTGTTTAGTTTATGCCCCAGGTACGTGCGGGGGTTCCGACATATCAATATACTCGCATGTAAGTAGCTGCATACCACCAGTTACCTGTGCCGCTTACGACCTTAATGTAACCATGAACTTCTATCAAAACTATGCCTCAGTAGCACCATGCAGTAACTTATATATTATACAGTCAGTACCATTAACTATTACAGTAGTTGGGCATACATTAGATGCCTTTATAACACCCGATACCACACAAATCTGTCAGGGCGATACAGCAACTTTTGTTGGTAGCTATAATTGGGGCATACCTCCTTATAGCTATTCTTGGGCTCCATCAGGCAGCACGTCTTCTTCTATAGCTATTAGCCCCGCCACCACCACAGTATACACACTCACGGTTACAGACGGATGCGGCACAACTGCTATAGATACACAAACATTAATAGAACACCCCATAGGCAACATTATTGGAGATACAATTATATGCATGGGTACTCCTGAAATTTATACATTATCCGCCGGTACAGGTGCTTGGTCTAGTAGCCCCACTGGCATATTGGCTATATCTGCCGGCAGTGGTTATGCCTCAGGGCTTAGCGCAGGCACCTCTACTATTAGCTGCACCACGCTAGCAGGATGTAGAAAAACATTGGTAGTAAATGTATACGAAACGCCTACTATAACGAATGTTACTTTCACACAACCAACTAGTTGTTACACCCCCGATGGCAGCTTTACTATTTCAGGATTAAGCCCGGGAACTACTTATACCATAACTTATTTATATAACGGATCACCTCAATCTGGCGCATTCACTGCCGGTCCTAGTGGAGAAATCATTTTAAATGGCCTCTCAGGAGGCACCTATGCTTCATTTAATGCTAGTCTACACAATGGCTGTCCATCTAATACTTTTTATGGTCCTTATGTACTTAATAACCCTAGCACTCCTGCTACTCCTACAGCTACAAACAATGGTCCGGCTTGCGAAGGCAGTGTACTCACATTATCAGCTACTAGCCCAGATGCAACTATAGTCTATAGCTGGACAGGACCATTAGGATTTACAAGCTCGTTACAAAATCCGCAATTAGCACCGGCTTATCCTAGTCAGTCCGGATTCTACACTGTAGTTGCTATTAATACTGTTACAGGATGTAGTTCTGGTTTAGCTTTTACTAATGCTATAATTTATCCATTACCAATTCCTACATCTATTACAACGAATAACCCTAGCAACTGCGGACTAACTGATGGATATATCTCGTTTTTCGGACTAATACCAGGCACATCGTATTCCATTACTTATGAATATAATG
>CAYWUY010000007.1:62514-67664 GCA_964461535.1 uncultured Flavipsychrobacter sp. | reverse complement strand
CTATGTAAATATGTGAGCGTTATAGTAGATATTTGCAATAGTAATATGCTAGGTTATATCAGAAAAATATTAGTGGTGCTGTTGTCGGTAATATTGGTATCGGACACGGTGCTATTGCCTAATGGTGAACTACACCATATAGGCATGGTATATGAGCACTGTAAAGATGAGGACCCTGACATGAATATGGCTGAGTTTGTACTGGTACATCTGATGCACATGCCCGATGTATTTGAATGTATGGAGCATGAGTCGGCAGAGCAAAAAGAACAAGAGCACGAAAGACCTCATCAACCCATAGTTAAGAGCAACGTAAATACTACCTACTGTTTTCAGGTAACTGCTATGCAGCTACTACTCTACCAGCCTATTCATTATTTTAGCAAAAGAGATCAATACCCAATTAATCAGCAGCAATTTCTTTCATTCGATTATCTATCTGATATTCTTAGACCTCCTATTGTGAGGTGTATTAAGCTTGTTTAAGGCAAACCTTTTGCCTTTATTTACATTTTACAGAGCCACTTGTTATGCTAATTAGCTTTAGCCCTTATAGATATGCTATTGCCGGATAGCACAGGTGGTTAATTTTAAAAACAGCAACAATAAAAAAGAACATGAAACAATATATTAGTTTGATGGTATGCTGCATATTGAATATAACAGGCAGTGCACATCAATACATTATAAAAGTTACTGACGCCAGCAATGGATTACCTATATATCAGGCTCAAATAAATAGTAATAATGAGCCTATAGCTATTACTAACCAGTATGGGGTAGCTGTAATAAGTGACAGTGCGAAAGCTAAAAATTTAGTGATACTTTATAGTAACTATTTTAAGAAAGACACCCTGGTGCTTGCCACTACAGACACCATTAGGATACAACTACAGGCACGCCTAGAGGAATTGGAAGAAGTTACATTTGTGTCTACCACACGTAATGATGTGGCTATAGAAAACAGTCCACAAAAAGTAGAGGTATTAGGCTCGGAAGAGTTGAAAGAAGAGGCAGGAATTAAACCGGGAAATATAGCCAGCATATTAGGCGATGTAAGTGGTATACAAATACAACAAACATCAGCAACAACGGGCAACAGTAATGTAAGAATACAAGGACTAGACGGCAAGTACACACAAATACTTAGAGATGGCATGCCTATGTATGATGGCTTTTCGGGAGGCTTTGGCATACTTACGATTCCGCCACTAGACTTGAAACAGATAGACCTTATTAAAGGCTCGGCCAGTACACTATATGGTGGTGGTGCTATAGGGGGGCTTATCAACCTGATATCGAAACGCCCAACCATGGATCAGGAATTGGATGCACTTGTGAACGTTACCACACTAAAAGAATTTAATGCCAATTGCTATGCAGCCAAGCGTAATAACAAGTGGGGCTATACGATGTTTGGCGGATATAACAGACAACTGGCCGTAGATGTTAATGACGATGGCATGAGCGATGTGCCTAATGCTACTACTGTTATGCTGCATCCAAAATTCTTTTGGTATCCGGATAGCAGTACAGTGATGTATGTAGGAACAAACCTAGCTATAGATAACAGAATAGGCGGAGACATGAGCGTGCTAGACGATAATGAGCCAACAACAGCTACCTACAGTGAACGTAACAAGACCCTGCGGAATACTATAGAGTATGCCCTAGAGAGGCGTACCAAGGGTAAGCTAAGAATAACATTAAAAGGCAACTACAGCATTTTCAACAGAGTGAATAATACACAAGGAATAGCTTATGAGGCAAGTCAAAACAGCTACTATAATGAAGCATCTATTGTGGCGCCCCTTATGAAAGGAAACATAATATCGGGCATAACTATGGTGGGAGATGCGTATAAAACTATATCGCCCAAAAATGTCAACCTTAGTACGTTTAATAACCTGACATATGGTGTGTTTGCACAGTATAACAAGCAATACAAGAAAACTAACATAGAGCTAGGCATACGAGCAGACAAGCATACTACCTACGGAAATTTCATATTGCCAAGAGTAGCAGCTATACATAGATTTAATAACAGCATAGCCCTGCGTGCAGGAATGGGTATGGGATATAAAACTCCTAATCCGTTAGCACCGCAAAATTTTGAATATAGTCCCATTAATGTAAACCCACCGGCTAAGCAAGTACATGCAGAAACATCTTATGGATATAACCTTGAGGCAAACTATAAAAGAGAGCTAAACGAGGATGCAACTTTCTTTATTAACCAAGCTTTCTTTTACACTAAAATCAATAGCCCTTTAGGACTGTACATATTCAGTAATGGGATGTCTGTAGCAAATTTAAGTACACCAACAAAAACAATGGGTTCGGATAGTTATATAAAACTACAAATAGAACACTGGGAGCTATACATAGGCTACACATACACGCAAACACATACTGACTACAGTATAACCAAAAATCAATTAGTACTAACACCGAAACACAGAGCTGCCTTTGTTGCTGTAAAAGAGTGGAAGCAATGGAGAGTAGGGCTAGAGGGGTCGTATACAGGTGCACAATACAGATACGATGGCACACTAACGCCAGACTACTTTTTTATAGCTGCTATGGTGCAACGTAACTTTGGCAAACATGTAATGGTGGTACTGAACGGTGAGAACCTGCTAGACTACCGTATGAGTAAGGTAGAGCGTTTGTTTATAGGGAGTATTCAAAACCCATCGTTTAAGCCACTATGGGCACCTATAGACGGTAGAGTTATTAATCTATCGCTGAGGTGGAGGCTGTAATTGAGTAAGGATATTGCCTTAACAGAGCTTTGCATTTTTAGCAAAGCTCTGTTATTATAATAAGTCAAATACGGTTATACACATTAACCATTCTACAACGGATGCATAATAAGCATTTCAAGCATAAGAAAGAGGGACTTTGGTCATTAAAATAAGAAAGCGACGGAGGTAACTTTGAGACATATTAAACGCCTCTTTTTATGTTATACACTCAAATTCTTGCAGATGACTGGAGGGATTATGATGCTGTAAAAGAACGCCATCGTGAGAACACTCAACTTATAGATTTCAGCAAACGCTGGGAGTTGAATTTTATTACAGAATTGCTTCACAAGCATTACCCTAAAGTGCCTAAAGACGAAATAAAACTACTGCTATATAACTATGCTACCACCAAGGGACATTTTAACCAAAGGGATAAGGTGATAGCTGCACTAGATAAAATGCTCGCAAGCTTTCCGGCTCATCTTAATTAGGGTTACCTTTGTCCGAAATAATATAACTACACTTGGATAGTATACTTGTAAAGGACGATGTATTTTATATGAAAGAAGCTTTAAAGCAAGCTAAGCTTGCTTATGAAGCGGGTGAGGTGCCAGTAGGCGCTGTGGTGGTATATAATGATAAAATAATATCGCGCGGGCACAACCAAGTAGAACAGCTAAACGATTGTACTGCTCATGCTGAGATGATAGCTTTAACATCGGCATTTAATGCACTGGGCGCTAAGTATTTACCTGAGGCAACGCTGTTTGTAACGGTAGAGCCTTGCCTAATGTGTTGCGGTGCATTATACTGGAGTAAGGTAGGCCGTATAGTATATGGTGCAGGCGATGCCAAAAACGGCTATAGAAAAAACACCAGCCCCAACCAACCGTTTCATCCTAAAAGCACTATAACCGAGGGTGTACTGGCTGACGAATGCGCTCAATTGATGAAAGACTTTTTTGCGGCCCGTAGATAAGACTATAATATGCACACCTACTATAGCACTGAACTGCATATAGACGAACTAAACGAACTACAACTACGAGAAATAGTAGTAAATAATAAAGCTGTAGGCATAGTAAAAAAGCAAGGAACGGTGTATGCCTTTGCTGCTAAATGCCCACATGCAGGAGCACCTATGTGCGAAGGCTGGCTAGACGCCAGTGGCAAGTTGGTGTGTCCGCTACATAAATATAGATTTGACCCGGCTAGTGGAAGAAATACAAGTGGCGAAGGCTATAAATTGTTTACCTATCCTGTACAGCTACATGAAGGTATTATTCATATAGGTATTATAGGCTAGCGTACTAGTGTTACATCTCCTTTTAGGTAGCCATCTTTACCATTACGGTCAATAAAAGTTATCTCCCAAAAGTATACACCCAAATCGCAGGTTTTACCTTTGTAGGTACCATCCCAACCATCGGTTAGGTTTTCGCTGTAGTAAACCATTTCTCCCCAGCGGTTGTATATGCGGAAGTTTTTTATGGCTTTGTAGCCTACAGAGAACGGTCGGAATATATCGTTAGTTCCATCGCCATTAGGAGAGAAGGCATTAGGCATATAGAAGGTAGCCTGATTGACCACCCATACTTGAACGGTGTCTTTACCTTTGCAACCATAATTACTTTCTACCTCTACTACATAATTAAACTTTCCTGTATCAGGGTAATAGCCAGTAGGTGTTGGTATATCATCTCTATCTAAATAAGTAGGTGGCGACCATTGGTAGTATTGTCCACCATCGGCATGAAAGAGAACAGACTCTCCCTTAACTATAATGGTATCATTACCAGCATCGGGAACAAACTGCTGAATAACTACTCTACGCAAATAAGTATCTACACAGTTTTTGATGTTAGAAGCGGCAAAAAGTACATTGAATGTTCCACCGTATTTGTAACTATGCCTTGGATTAACATCACCAGAGGTAAATCCATCACCAAAATTCCAGTACCATTGTTGCAATGGCTTGATGGTAGATAAGGATTGATCTTTAAATAGTATAGGTTCGTTGGGGCAATATAGCCCTGAGTCTATAAATTTAGCTTCGAAGTAAGGGTAAATTTTCACTAATCGGGTAATGCTATCAGGGCAAGTAGAACCCGGATTAACAACTAATAACACTGTATATGTGCCAGTATCGGGATAGGTAAAAGTGGGTGTTATTGCATTGCTGGTATCGTCAGTAGCCCCTGCTACGCCAAAATCCCAAAAATAACTAAACCCGCCACTGCTACAGTTTTGAAAATCGACTTTATAAGACTTACATTCTACTATGTAGGTATTAGGTTCTGTAGATAGCTGAGGAATACATGCCACCACCTTTTTAGAACAATCAGTAACTACGAACTGAAATTCTCTTTTTACTGTATTTATTATGACACCATTCCTCCA
>CAYWUY010000007.1:50707-62414 GCA_964461535.1 uncultured Flavipsychrobacter sp. | reverse complement strand
AGAAGGACGATATAAATTCTTTTAAGCATTGTAGGTATAGGTTGCAAATTGTAGTAAGTGGTGTAATAATAACTGTGGCATTTCAAGCATAGCCATGTGTCCGCAGTTATCTAATACATGAACAAAGTTAACATTAGCTGCATAACAATACTGCAATATGTTCATATAATCCATCAATGCATCATCTTTACCCATTATCCACTGAATGGGGTAAGTAGCATGTATTAATGTTGTAGACCTGTCGGAGCGGGCTATCATGGCCTCATAGAACGACACTAATGCCTGTTCGCTAACTGTACGTGCAGCATTTATTTGGGCTTCAATAACCGTTGGGTTTTCTTTTCTATAATATTCAGGGAATAGATTAGGTACAAATGCCCTTACGAAAGCATCTTTACCGCCATTATTTATTAGCTGTATAGCTTTTCTTCTATTAGCTATTTTGTCTTCGCTATCGGCATAAGGCAAAGAATGAAGCATAGTTAGTCCGGCTACATATTCAGGAAACTGTTGTGCAAAAGATATAGCTACATAGCCCCCCATAGAATGGCCAACAATAATTGCTTCTTTAATACTCTCCGCATCTAATATTTCCTTAACTATAGCAGCCATTTCGTCTATGCTCACTTTAGCAAATGTACTAGCCCCTACCCCAGGCATATCAGGAGCTATAACTGTATATCGCTCTGATAACTGTGGGACAATATACCTCCAAATAGCACTACTTTCAGGAAAACCGTGTAACAGTACTACTACCTTTCCTGCACCTTGCTTTAGGTATCTTATATTAGCTGTATATGTGCTTTTAATATCAGGCATTCTGTTTTATTAATTGTTCTTTATAAATAGTTCCATAAGTAAATAGTAACGCTATTAAAAACGGCATCATCTCGGGTAGTAAAAGCTGCTGTACTCTTAGTACGTGTAACAAGAGTACTACTAGTAGTAATATTATGGCTATCAGTGCATATTTACTTCTCCTTTTACCTCTGAAAGCGAGAAACAACAAATTAGTTGGCAATGCCCAAAGGATGTTGAAATTATTGGTACACCCCTGATGGTCTGTAGCAAACCACATAATTAGTATAAGTACACCCAACAAGCCTGTTACTAGTAGCAAAACGCTACGCATCATTTTACCTAATACCTTCAATGAAGGAATGGTTAGCCCGGCAATAGTAAGTAGGCAAATAGCTAACGTAAGCAATAGAGGTCCATACTTACCAGCGGGAAGCGAACTGCTTTCTGCCAATAGAGTGATGGGCTGTTCTGCTATGGGCTTACCCATATATCTAGCTTTGGCATAGCCAGTACTTAAATAGTCGGGCAAGAACATGATGTCTTTATTGGTCATAACTTTATCTATACGGCTACCTAATAGTATATTGACGCCAATACGTTCCCAAGGCTTGGCTTCGAAATATATATTTATTATATCTCTAAATGTTTGTTTACTATTTTCAGGTATGGTTTGTCCTAGTTGAGCTTGGCTACCTAATACATGAGGCACTACATCTCTTATACGTGTGGCACAGTTATCAAAAAAGAAATCGTATTTATAACCACTATTTTCCGGCTGGGCATTCCAATCTAAGTAGGCTACTAATTCCTTTTTCTTATCTTCCGGCAATATAAGTACCTGCTCTTTTACGCCACGCTGTAAAGAAATATACTCTTGTAAAAAACTATTGAACGGATAAACCGAGAGATAATACAAGAGTTTACCTCTCATGAATTTCAGTTCAAAATTTTCCTCATAGCCATTAAATGTGCCGTAGTTATAGACCATATCAGTACCATCTACACTATCTATTACACGAACAGCAGTATGACCGAATATTTCATATACTTCTTGATAGCCGGGACTACATGTAACTAAGCTAATACGTAAATGGCTAGAGCTATCCGTGCTAGGTGGCACAGCAGAAACAGGCATGGCATAGCCTGGCAACACAAGTAGTAGTAAGATTATAATACTTAAAAATCGCTGTAGCATAGTGCAAAATAATAAAAGGCTGTCGATGCAGACAGCCTTTTACGTTAATTATATTATTTATGATGTGTTTTTTAATTATTTACTGACATAAATTACTACCACACCATAGTTAGTATTATGCTTGACTATCGCCAGAAGTCATTGCACCCAGATATTCTCTGTTTAGGCGAGCAATATTTTCCAAAGATATTCCTTTAGGACATTCAGCTTCGCATGCACCAATGTTGGTACAGCTACCGAAACCTTCAGCGTCCATTTGTTTCACCATATTCACGGCACGTATTTTACGCTCAGGATCACCTTGAGGTAATAATGCTAAGTGTGACACCTTAGCAGATACGAATAGCATTGCAGATGCATTAGGACATGCAGCCACACAAGCTCCACAACCTATACATGCTGCAGCCGCGAAAGCTTCATCAGCCTTGTGTTTTTCTATAGGAAGCGCATTAGCATCTACAGCGTTACCTGTATTTACAGATACATAACCACCAGCTGAAATAATTCTATCGAAAGCAGTACGGTCTACTACTAAGTCTTTAATAATTGGGAAACCATCAGCTCTCCAAGGCTCAATAACAATGGTATCACCATTTTTATACTCGCGCATGTGCAACTGACAAGTAGTATTTTGAGCCCATGGACCGTGTGCACGACCATTAATGTACATGCTACACATACCACAAATACCTTCGCGACAGTCGTGGTCGAAAGCTACAGGCTCTTTACCTTCTGCCACTAGCTGCTCATTCAACACATCTATCATTTCCAGGAATGACATTTCAGAAGAAATATCTTTTACTTGAAATGTTTCGAAAGCACCTTTGCTTTTGCTATTTTTTTGACGCCAGATTTTTAACGTCAAATTCATGTTATAATGTTGCATAACAATTATATTTTGTCAACCAACTATCACCGGAAAGTCGGTAGATATTATTATTTATATTACGTTGAAACTAGGATTAAAAACTACTATTTATAGCTACGTTGACTAGGTTTTACAATATCGTATTTCAATTCCTCTTTATGTAGTTCGAATTGACTATCGCCTTTGTATTCCCAAGCAGCTACATACATGTACTTTTCATCATCACGCAATGCCTCGCCATCTTCTGTTTGATACTCTTCACGGAAGTGACCTCCACAACTTTCATTTCTTTCAAGTGCATCTATACACATCAACTCACCCAACTCTATGAAGTCAGCAACGCGGTTAGCCTTATCTAATTCAGGGTTAAAACCTTCTACTTCACCAGGGATGCGAACATTTTTCCAGAATTCAGCACGTAGCGCACGTATTTCAGAAATAGCTTGTTTTAAACCTTCTGCCGTACGACCCATACCACACTTGTCCCACATGATTTTACCAAGACGCTTATGGAAACTTTCAACACTTTCAGAACCTTTAATGTTCATTAAGCGATCTATTCTTTCCTTAACTTCTTTTTCTGCTTGAACGAATGCAGGATGATCTGTAGGAATAGCTTTAGTACGTATATCGTCAGCTAAGTAGTTACCCAAAGTGTATGGTATAACGAAGTAACCATCAGCAAGACCTTGCATTAGAGCTGATGCACCAAGACGGTTAGCACCATGATCGCTAAAGTTAGCTTCACCAAGAGCATATAAACCAGGCACAGTAGTCATTAGTTCGTAATCTACCCACAATCCACCCATTGTGTAGTGTACCGCAGGATATATACGCATTGGCGTCTCGTATGGATTTTCGCCTGTAATTTTTTCATACATGTCGAAAAGGTTACCATACTTTTCTTTTACCACACCCTTACCTAGACTGATAATTTCTGCTTTACTAAGATTAGGCTTACCTTGCTTGTTGGCCTCAGTACGACCATAACGCTCGATAGCCGAAGCGAAATCCAGATAAACGGCCATTTTTGAAGAACCTACACCAAAACCAGCATCGCAACTCTCTTTAGCAGCACGTCTAGCCACATCGCGAGGCACTAGATTACCAAATGCAGGATATCTTCTTTCAAGGTAGTAGTCGCGCTCTTCTTCAGGTATATCTACAGGTTTACGATTATCGCCTTTTGCCTTAGGCACCCATATACGACCATCGTTACGAAGAGACTCTGACATCAATGTTAATTTTGACTGATGGTCTCCACTAACCGGAATACATGTAGGGTGAATTTGAGTAAAACAAGGATTACCAAAGAAGGCACCTTTCTTATGTGCTTTCCAAGCAGCTGTAACGTTACTACCCATAGCGTTAGTAGACAAATAGAATACGTTACCGTAACCACCAGTACACAATAACACTGCATGACCGAAGTGGCGTTCTAATTCGCCAGTAACAAGGTTACGAGCTATAATACCACGAGCTTTACCATCTACTATTACCACTTCAAGCATCTCGTGGCGAGAATACATAGCCACGTTACCTAGAGATACTTGGCGCTGTAAGCCTTGATAAGCACCTATTAACAATTGCTGACCAGTTTGACCAGCAGCATAGAATGTACGTTGTACCTGAGTACCACCAAATGAACGGTTACTTAATAACCCTCCATATTCACGAGCAAAAGGAACACCTTGAGCTACGCATTGGTCAATAATATTAGCACTAACTTCTGCTAAGCGATGAACATTGCCCTCGCGTGCACGGTAGTCACCACCCTTAATAGTATCATAAAATAAACGATAAGTGCTATCACCATCATTTTGATAGTTTTTTGCGGCATTTATACCACCTTGCGCAGCAATAGAGTGCGCACGACGTGGACTATCCTGAAAGCAAAATGCCTTTACCTTATAACCCATTTCGCCAAGAGAAGCAGCCGCAGAAGCACCGGCAAGACCAGTACCCACAACAATAACTTCTAACTGACGCTTATTAGCCGGATTTACTAATTTACAAGTTGACTTGTACGTTTTCCATTTTGAATCTAATGGACCGGCTGGTATTTTAGAATTAAGTGGCATATTATAATAATATTCGAATGTCTAAAAGTCTGATAAATGAAATTGTATCCTAATTGTTGTTACTACTGCTATTACTTAAGAATTTGCAAGTAGAACATTACCGGCATTGCAGCAAAAATTGCAGGTACTAATATTGAAAAAGCAACACCAATAGATTTTATTAAAGCCTTATACTTACTTGTACCCAAACCAAGAGTTTGGAAAGCACTGTAAAAACCATGTACTAAGTGCCAGCCCAAAGAAATGCAACCAAATAGATAAACACCAATAACCCAAGATTGTTGGAATTCTATTTTCATCATATTATATAGGTTCAATTCCTCGCCAGTAGTAAGCTGTGTAAAACGGTTAGGTGCCCAAAACTTAGAAATGTGCATAACCAGGAACAACAAAATTAAAGTACCTAATAGCGCCATGCTACGGCTATACCACTTACTAGTAGCATTACCCGCTTTAACAGCATATGGAGTGCTACGACGACTTTTATTTTTTACAGCTAAAGCTAGCCCTTGCACAATGTGAAGAATTAAGAAAGCAAAAAGGCCAACTTCAGTAATTCTGATTACAAGGTTTGTACCCATAAAGTGAGCAGCCTCATTGAAGCGTACTCCACCATCGTTGTAAAAAATTTGGGCATTAACATAACAATGCACTAGCAAAAATACGATCAGGAATAGACCCGTTAACGACATCTGTAATTTCTTCCCGATAGAAGTGCTGAAGTAATCTTTAAAGTTCATGCGCTCCGGCTGTTAAAATGAATGTATAAATAATAATTGAGGGCAAAGATAACAATCTGCTGACAAAACAATAGCCGGATTTTATTAAAAATGAAAAACCAAGATAAATGTGGATAAATAAAGTGACGCTCTTATTTTAAACAATTTAATACATACGTGGCGAGCATCATGTTTGGTATGCATACAGTAGCATGAAATAAGGCAAAATGGATAGCTAGATTGATAGCTGTAAATATTTTTTATAGCAAAATATGATAAGCCAAACTACAACAATTTATATACCTAATTAGCAACTTTTAGTAAGCATAAAGCACCAAAGGGATAGTTAACGACTTATAAAAAACTATATACAATTATGACTTTGCATATACTAGAAGTTATTTTTATTTTTCGGCATTAAAACAATATCAAATGAAAAAACTCAAGTTATTAATACTAAGCTTAATGCTAATAACAAGTGGCATAAGCGAACGTAGCTATGCAGCATTTGTTCCTAAAAAAGCTATTACAACACTAGAACAAAGTAAAAAAGATGAGGCTGCATCCACAGAGAGCACTCCTATAGTTACTGAAGAAAACAAAGAAGCAGTTAAAGTAACACCCGAAAAGTATGAAATGCCTGAAAAAAAAGAATTTAAAGGCGGGAAAAGCTATTATGTGGCTCTTGCACTAGTTGTTTTGTTGGGAGCAATAGGTGCTCACAGGTATTATTTGGGAAAACCTATGTCTGGAATTGCAATGATATTTACACTAGGTGGATTTGGAGTATGGTGGCTATATGACATATTTAGAGTGGCTACCGGTAAAATGAAACCTGCATTTGGTAACTATAAAGGATCGAAAGGAGAAGATAAATCATTTAAAACTCGTAAAAAATAACACCATGAAAAAATATATACTGTTTAGTCTTTTATCGTTATTAAGCTTTGGAAAATCATATTGTCAACCTAGCATAGTAACTACAGTGCATCAGGAGCGAGAGCAAGATCCTATGTATTTTGAGAACGTGAAACTTTTAAACAATGGCAATACAGCATACATAAAATATAAAGGCGCCGGAGGATTTGGTGTAAGGCTATTTGATAAAGATCATAAAATGATCTCTCAAAGCCTTATATCATCTAAATATTGGAATACTAATACAATTAAGGGTACTTCTGTTAGGGCTGTATACTCTATAAAGAACGATTTAGTAATCTTCTTTCAACAAACTTGTAGGAAACATCCCATACTCTTTAGATTGGTGATAGACGGGACAACTTCTAAACTAAAAAGTGAGACTATGCTTGGTGTTACTAAAAATAGGATTACTTACTTTAAAACCAAACTAAGAGGAACAGTAAATAAAGAATCTCATTGCTATTTTCATATAGCGAAAGACAAAAATTCTGACTGTTATGCTATAACATATTCAGACAACTTGAAAAAGAAAGATGATAACATTGTCATTCAATTATACAATGCTGATCATAAGCTATTGAACGCAGCACACATAAAGAATAACAAATATGACAGAGTTGATATTCTTGATATTCAAGCTGTAGGTGATAGTTGCGCCTATTCTTTAGTAAGGGCTTTTAAAAATAAAAAGAAAGATGAAACTTTAATTCTATTGAACAAGGTGAGTAATTCGCAAAATGGCTGTATTACAAAACAATTAGACCTTAACGAATACAATAAACTGTATGTTATGGGTGCTTTTTTGAGATACAACTCTGAAACTAAAAAATTACAGGCTTTGTTATCAGGTGAAATAGATCAAAAAT
The DNA here is from genome assembly GCA_964461535.1 of uncultured Flavipsychrobacter sp. Classification (GTDB taxonomy): domain Bacteria; phylum Bacteroidota; class Bacteroidia; order Chitinophagales; family Chitinophagaceae; genus Flavipsychrobacter. The sequence goes on along the minus strand of CAYWUY010000007.1, from coordinate 54,963 downwards.
ATACTAAAGGTACCTTAACCACTTACATAAGTAACATCATGGCTTATATTTCTCCAAATGACATGAATGTTAACGCAATTAATGAAATAGACAATAAAAAAATAAATGAATCTGCCAAAGCTGCTGGTAAGGATATTGAATTCTCAGGACCAGTATATTATATGGATGTTAATAATAAAAATGAGACTATACTCCTTAAAGAGCACATAGGTGTTAGAGTAATAGAACATAGAGATAATAAGGGCAATACACACTACTCTACACTTTATGATTTAGGTCAAATAGGAGTATCTATACTAAGCCCTAGTGGAGAAGAAACTGGTTCGTACTTTTTAGATAGAACAACCTATACAACAAGGAACAGAGTGGATGATGATTTTCTAAAAAATAGTATTCAAAAAATATGGGCACCCATTACACTAAATATATCTGAAAACTATTCTAATAACGATATGATAGGGTTTAACTACGCAAGTGGTGCTAAAAACAACTATATTTTTTATAATGACTATAAGAAAAAAATCGAAGGTTCTGAAACAGATCTTAAAAGGAAGGATAAAAAATCAAAGGACTATAATGCGCTAGTGTATAGCCTTAGAAATAACAACTTTACCAAAGACTATTTAATGGGTCAACCTAAAGAAAAAAGTAGTAAAGCCTTGAATCCATTTGCATTTGACTCTAACGACAATGAAGCTGTTGCATTAATACTATCGAAAGATAAAAAAAATACAACTACGGACATTGTTTGGTTCAAACTAGACTAAATATTCGTAGATGAACATGAGCCGTTTTTTTAGTATTCTATTGCTTGCTATACTACCCACTTGTGCATTTGCCCAAAGAGCTAGTGATACGACCATAGTACAACAAATCAGAAAACAATTAAAAAGCAATAATTGTACTGCAGCTTTCGATCTTAGTAATAAATTAAGCTTAGATTATAAAGACAAGGTAGACTATAGCCGTCTGATGGGAGAGGTACATGAATGCTTGGGGAATTATGCATTAAGCATTGAATTCTATAATAAATTTTTAAAAAACTATAGTGGCAATGATTCTGTAAGAAAAAGAATAGACAAATTAGATTCAATAGTTAGTGTTAAGGCCAAAAAGGAAGAAGCTTATGAGTTGAAAACCGGAAAAAAAAGAACTAATTACAGTTCTTCAGGTAGGTTTATGGAATTTCATTATGGCTTCTCAATGTATCTTAGTGACCCTGACAAATCTCCGCATAGAATTGGCCATAGTATAAGTAATGTTTTTACTACTTCTAAGCATGATTCAAAATGGATATGGAAGTTTGGATTAGGCTTGCATTATTTTACAGCACATAATAACACTTTCTATGCTAAGCTTTCAAATACCGCTGACAGCTTAGCTAATGTACATGGTAGTATAGGGCTGGAAGCTAAGGAAATGTTGTTAAGACCAGTTTTCTGTGACAAAATAAACTCAATTTCGGTGGGTGCTACGGTAGGAGCAAGATTTATAATACCTACACGATATCAAATAGGTCATGTTGGACCTGACTATACCAAATCATTTAAAGGTTTTCTAACGTCAACTGTGGGCGTAACCAGCCAGTACCAACATAAAAATATGATTGCTACAATTGACATTTTCACCTATTTACGTCCATCATTTAAGGTAAACGTAGATATAGATAAAACTACTACGGTACCTATGAGTAATGTAGGTGTAACAATTAGCATTGGGTATAGAGTTGAAGACTTTTATTACAAAATTTTCAAAGTATAATTTCAGGATTTGCAACCCTATAAATAAAAAACATATGCGTCACTTAAGAAAAATAGTATACTTGGCCATAGCCCAGAGCACAATGACAATGACGGCAGTGGGCCAAACTACGCTATTGAATAAAAAGACTATTAAGAATAATAATCTTGAATGGGTTACAACAAAAAATAGCCGTTTAACTCATGCTAAAAGTAATAGTAGCCTAGCAAACCTTTGGGGAGAGACTACAAACAAAACTGGGTATGACCTTTATTTAGGGCTTAGTTATTATCCGGTAGACGCTAGTAGTACTTATTCCAAAACAGCATATTGTCTTGGCTTAGATTATGACATTAAGAAGATGGGAGATAACTCAACCCTACTAATAGGTGGTGAGGTTTTTCTATTAGGTAAAGCGGAGAGCGACTTATACTCAAAAGTATATGAGATACCTAAAGAAAAAATAAAAGTGGGTACAATTTATGGCAGTGAAGCTAGGCTTATGTATGGATTTAAACAAAACATTGGTGATGATAAATTCATACAGTATAATTTAGGAGTGGGGATAAGAGTATATTATCACTCAAAAATTGATATCGATACATTTGGATTCTTTGATAGAAAATTATTTGACGTAAATATAAGACCTGTAGTGTATGCTAGTGTAAAATATCATATCAAAAAAGTACTATTTGGTGCTCAAGCCAAATATCATATGAAAGTATTGAATAGCCAAAGTGAATACCTAAGTAGCAATTCATTTACAGGAATTACATTATTTACAGGATTACGATTTAGCTACGATAGAAAAGAGTTTTTCAAAAAGCATTACAGAGACTAAAACATTATAAAAAAAGAGCGCAAATGCGCTCTTTTTTTATAATGTGCATTGTGTATTATTTACAGCCTTACCCTTGCAGTAATAACAAGATTACGACTAGGGGCGCTGACACCAGAGGCAAACTGACGATAGTTTTGGTCTAATATATTTTCTAATGCAACTGTAAGATTGAAGTTATCGCAAACATTATAAGATGCTTTAGCATTGAGTGTATACCAAGCCGGCATACCTTGAGGAGTGGCATAATTCAGGTTGTCTTCGCCACTAGTGCTGTAATCTTTTAAGTTTTTCCAACCGTTATATAAAGCATACACCTCGCCTTTAAACTGATTTCTTTTATACTGTATCCCTGTTCTTCCGAATACAGGTGGTATATGATCTAAAGGTGATTCTGTGCCTTTAGCATCTTTATATCTGCCATAAGTATAAGTGATAGAAGACATGAAGGTTACATAATCATTCAACTGAGCAGATATAGCTGCACTTCCTCCGTAAATAAATGCACTAGCTTTATTTTGAGATGCAACAACAGCTGTACGTTTCCCGTTATAGTCAATACTGTCTTGACCATTAAACGTAAACTTATCTACAACAATGGCATTATCTAACCAAGTATAAAATAAACTACCCTCTACTTTAACCTTATCTATCTTTAAGTAAGAGACATTCAAGTCTGCATTGTAGCTATACTCTGGTTTAAGATTGGCATTGGGCACTACTACACTAACACCACCTGAAGATTCAAACACCTTTGCCAAATCATCTACGTTTGGAGACCTAAAACCTGTAGAGCCTCCTAATGCTATTCGCCATGAATTGCTAGGCATGTATATAACACCTAGATTACCACTTAATGCAGTATTTTGTTGGCTAGCTTTGTTGTAAGGAAGTGGGAAAAACTCTTTAGATTTAAAGGTTGCATCTAGCTGCGTATAGTTAAGTCTTATACCATCGTTGATAACCCACTTATTAGGTACTATCTTATAAATATGTTGGGCATACACAGCTGCCAATAACATATTGCTACCACCATCAGGATAACGCGTATCTAAAGCAGATTCTTTTCCCGTAACAATATCTTTAGCTTTGGCAGTGGATTTAACATTATTATATTGTCCATCGGCACCAAAAGTAAACTCATGATTGTTAAGCTTTTTACGCAAATCGATATTAAAACCTGCAACATCCAGATTCTCAATCCTTGACTGCCTGTTGTTTCTACCTCTAGTACGTTGAATACGGCTTTCTTCTATTATTTGATAGCTAGCAGTAGCTTTAAGCTCATCAAACCAGCCTTTCATATCTTGTATACTCAATTGATAGCTACCCATACCTCTTAATTGAGGCCCATAACTCCACTCAGCAAAGCGCAATTTGCCAGATGCATCTAGGTCTGTTAGGCGATCGTATCTAGGAACATCAGATGTATTAGATAACTGTAAATTAAGTGTGTGTGTGGTGTGCTCGCCAGACTTATACATTACTTTCTGCAAAACATCTACCTGCTCATAGCCTGTAAACTTTTGTACATTCTTATCTGGGTTAGCAACAATAGAATCGACACCATTTATTCTGTCTACGTAATAGTTCCTTGCTCCAAAATCGTTGTAAAACGGATTGCGCTGTGCCCCCTGTCTGAGATCGTCGAACTTACTGTAAGTAACACCCGTTAAAG
>CAYWUY010000007.1:6218-50607 GCA_964461535.1 uncultured Flavipsychrobacter sp. | reverse complement strand
CGCTGTGCCCCCTGTCTGAGATCGTCGAACTTACTGTAAGTAACACCCGTTAAAGATGCCCATTTTTTACCACCAATAGAAAAATCTGCATGGCCAGTCATTTCATTATTAGCACTACTGTATCGCAACATACCATTACCGGCATAGCTATTTAGCTTAGGCTGTAGCGTAGTCATTACTATAACGCCACCCAATGCATCGCTACCATAGAGTGTAGATGCCGGGCCATATAGAATTTCCATGCTTTGTAGCATATTGTTATCTACAGTAACCAGGTTTTGCAGGTGCCCTCCCCTATATATGGCATTATTCATGCGCACACCATCTATAACTAGCTGAATTTTATTAGCCTCAAAGCCTCTGATAACGGGGCTCCCCCCCCCCATTTGGCTACGCTGAACAAATACGTTACCAGACTGCTCTAGTAAAGTAGGTGTTGTTTGAGAATTGATCCATTTCATCTCTTTTTTAGAGATAACAGTTACATTTTGAACTACGTTCTTTTTATTCTCTTTGAATTTACTAGCAGAGACTACAAACTCGTCCATTGTAATAGTACTCTTCACCTTTTTTACAGGTGGTAAAGTATCTGTAGAATCACTAACAGACTGGGCATTAACAGCCAAACTTGTAGCCAGAAGCCCGGCTGTGGTCATTAACTTGTATTTCATGTATAGTAGTTTGTATTATATAGCACTGTAAATATAATACTACTATTTTCTAAAAAGCAATACTAATAGCCTAGGTTCCTTAATGCTATCTTTTTCTACAAAATACTCTTCCATATATTCTAAGACTAAACCAGCCTTACCTGCAGCATTAATGAAATCTGACATATGGTGAGTAAAGGCAACAACTTGTATGTTTTCTCCAGCAATGTCGAAATTAGCCTGACCACCCATATACTGCTTAAAGGGATGTAATTCTGAAATGAATAAATAGCCGCCCTCATTAAGACTATTTGCTGCTTTTTGCATTATTGGGAACAGATTTCCTATATGTTCTAACACTAAACTACAAGTAATAATATCTGCGTGTTGGGTAGCAAATGTCCAATCCTTATTAATATCGGCCTGAAAAAATACCACATTGGGATTAGCTATTTTTTCTCGTGCTTTTAGCAACATATTTTGAGAAAAATCTACAGCAATCAATTGATTTGTATGATGTTGTAGATACTCTGTATTCTTTCCTGTGCCGCAACCAATTTCTATAATACGGTTAAAATATTTGTCTTTGAAGAAGATTTCTACTGCTTGCTTATCTAAATCTCTAGTACGGTTTTGCATTGCATCATACACCTTTGCCCACCGGTTATAGGCCTGCTCAATATCCATAAGAAACTAATTATATGAACTTAATATTTCCCAAATCTAAAAACATTGTTCCCGAATAAAAAAATGCACTAGGCTGCAGTCAGGTAATTTTGCGGTCTACTAGCTATATATATGAATTATTCTAAAAATGTGTTATTGACAGGAGCTGTACTTGTGTATACATGTGCAACAACAACAGCCCAAGTGACAGCAGAAGTAACTGACAGTAGTCGTAAAATGATGCAGGGTTATTTAAACGAAGTAACCGTAACTGAAGTGAAGAAAGAGGCTACTGCACTCTCAGAAACAGCGGGAACCAGCATATATGCCGGAAAGAAAAATACCCTTATAAACATGAGTGAAGTAAAGGGTAATGTGGTGATGAACAATATGCGCCAAATACTGGCTAAGGTGCCAGGTGTACAGATATGGGAAAGCGATGCGAGTGGTATACAAGTTGGTATTTCATCAAGAGGACTGAGCCCTAATAGAAGTTGGGAATATAATGTAAGGCAAAATGGGTATGATATATCTGCCGACCCTTACGGCTATCCTGAGGCATATTACAACCCACAAATGCAAGCTGTACAACAAATACAAATAGTACGCGGGGCAGGCGCACTACAGTATGGTCCACAATTTGGCGGTCTACTAAATTATATACTTAAAGACGGTAGCGATATAAATAAGAAGGTACAGGCTGAAGTACAACAAACCGTAGGTAGCAATGCCTTGTTCAACAGCTATACGGCTGTGGGTGGAAGCACTTCTAAACTACACTACTATGCCTTCTTTGACCATAAAAGAGGTAATGGATGGAGAGAGAACAGTAACTTCTATACCAATACAGGATTTGCAACATTGAACTATAAAATAAATAGCAAACTGCAATTAGGTGCTGAGGTTATGGTGTATGATATGCAAAGCCAACAGCCCGGAGGACTTACTGACTCTATGTTTAACATAGATGCTAAAAAGAGCTACAGAAACAGAAACTACTTTAGCACGCCTTGGACAACAGCAGCACTAAACTTCAAATGGCAAATAAGTAATAACAGCCAAATGAATGTAAAACTATCGGGCATGTGGGGCGATAGAAATAGTGTAGGTTTTACCCCTGCAATAAACATAAAAGATACCGTAAATGCAACAACCAAAGAGTATAACAATAGAGAACTGGCTGCTGACATGTACAGAAACTATGCACTGGAAGCTAGATATATAACTAAATATAAGTTAGGCAATAACTATAACGCACTTTCTGCAGGTGTAAAAATATACAATGGCAACACTAGCAGACTACAACGTGGCAAAGGCACAACTGGTAGTAATTATGACATGACCTTAATGGCTCAGGAATATCCTAATAAGTTAAACATGCAAACGCAAAATGCTGCGGTGTTTGTAGAGAATATGTTTAAGCTAGGTAAAAACTTTAGTGTTACACCTGGTATTAGGTACGAGTATATTACTATGAATGTAAAAGGTAGACTTGGCTACGATAATAATGGTAATGAGAACAGCATAAAAGAGGGTAATAAATCTAGAAGTATATTATTAGCCGGAGTGGGTGCACAATATAACTATGGCAATGGCAATATATATGCTAATGTAACTCAAGCGTATCGCCCAATGCTATTCAGCGACCTTACAGCTGCACCTACTACTGATGTAATAGACCCAGATCTAAAAGATGCAAGTGGTTATAATGCTGACCTAGGATTTAGAGGTGGTTTTAGCAGCTTTTTAAACTATGATGTAAGTGTATATTATCTATACTACAACAATAGAATAGGTACAATAAGCCAGCTAGACCAAAATAACAAACAGTATAACTATAGAACTAATGTAGGAAATTCTGTAAGTAAAGGTATAGAAGCATATGTTGAATTGAATATAGCTAAGTCTGCACTAAAATGTATAGCAAGAAAAGGTTGGGACTTAAGTGTATACACTAGCTACGGATTTACAGATGCGGTGTATAATGATGTAAAGGTGGTTAGCTACAGCAATGGAGCTCTTGTAACCTCTAACCTAAAGGATAAAAAAGTAGAAAACGCCCCGCAACACATAGTACGTAGTGGTATGACTTTAGGCTACAAAAAAGTAAATATTACTTACCAACTGAGCTATGTAGACAAAGCTTACAGTGATGCAAATAACACAGAAAAGCCAAGTGCAAATGGTAATACGGGTGTTATACCTAGCTACGTAGTTAGTGACCTTACCGGAGCATGTAAGTTAAATGATAGAGTAGCAATAAAAGCCGGCATCAATAACTTGTTAGATGCACGATATTTCACTAGAAGAGCCGGTGGTTATCCTGGTCCTGGCTTATTACCAGCAGATGGAAGAACCGCTTTTATAAGTCTTGATTTAAAATTCTAAGAATATCTATTTCACATAAAAAAACGGTAGCGAATATTTAGACTCGCTACCGTTTTTTTATTGTACATATATTTCATCGCAGGCCAGCATTGGCTTCCTGTTTTCTTTATATCGCCAATCGGGTAAAGCTGGTAAGTTAACTGCTGTTACTCTAACATATCTTACCTTCTTACCTGTTACAGTTACGTTATAGCCCACTCTACTGCACTCAAAATGCTCTGCGTTGTTATTGCTCGGTATTTCTTTAACCAATGTATAATTGGTGCCATCGTCTGACACCTCAAAGCGAACAGATGCCGGAGGGAATATCCAATGTCTGGGATCGTCTAAAAAGTTTGTTTTAATTGAAGTTATGCTCTGAGATTTACCTAAATCTATGGTAGCTGTCATAGGCAAGCCATAGAAGCAAAGCCAGTTGTAACTATAGTCTGCATAGCCCGGATTACCATCAACTAAAGTTTTCAGTCCTTTTGCAGGATATTCGGGAGCAAATGCTTCATTTATACTTACACCACAGCCAATAGCGATACTCTTTTCTACCCCTGCTTTAAATATACCATTCCACTCTTGTTGATACTTTTCAGGACTTAGCCCTGCTTCTGACAACTCTTTTACTCCGGCTGCATTACATACCGTTACAAAGCGAGCTATTCTATCTGCAAACTTAGGTTTAACAGCCCAAGCACCAGCATCATTTTTAGCCCAACAACCATACTTCTCTATACCATAAAATCTTGATTGTTGCAAAACAGTATACTCTAGAGGTAGCCTTAACCGCTGTATTCTTTTAGTTTGTTCCGTATTTCCCTCAGCCACTGCTTCAGCTTTATCTAACAATGTACTGTAAGCATCAATTTTCTCAGGACTCAACCAAGTATTCCATTCATTAATAGGATTACCATATATGTCTAGTTTCCTAGCCGAAGCAATTTGGTTAGCCTCCACCAACTTTAAATACTGGAAAATATGTGTTGCAGCTTTTTCGCCATAATAGCTTTTCAAGAAATCATTGATTAGTGCTTCTATATCAGCATTTACATTATTGAGTAAGTGAGCTAATAAAAAAGATTTTAGTTCTGCAAAATCAGCGTAAGTATCGCCACTACCTTGTACAAAAACACCTTTAACGCCATTTTTTTTAAGGTAATTGATATTGTCTTTTAACGTATGAATATCAGGGAAAGGTGCTACATAAGAGGTGAATTGTGTAACATAATCCCATACAAAAATATTAGGCGTTAGTGAGGCCCATGCTTTAAGATCATTCCTAAAACCAGCCGCTGTAGACTCTATTTCTAATGGTTTATCTCTATAGGCATCTATATCGCTTAGGAATATGTAGACATTAGATGCAGGCTTTAAACTTTTAGGTGCCCTATGTGTATAACCATATGCCAAGGTTGTAATTTTTTTATCAGGAAAATTTGCAGCTACTTTATTTACAAACTTAATTAATGAACCTTGCGGACCTCCCTGTTCATTGTCTATTGATTTACATTTATCACATTCACAGTAGCCAACATCATCATTAGGACTAATAGACCAATAAAGAGCATCAGGATTATCATTCATTCTTTTTTTAAGCTCCTCTACTACTATCTTATATACATCAGCATTACTCAAACATAGTTGAGTAGCTTGCCTACGCCCTTTAACTAAAGCATAATATTCAGGATGCAGTTTAAAGTAATTGCGAGCAGGTACTAGTTTATCATATGAATGTCCCCATAATCCCCACAAATCCTCAAAACGCTGCAAACCATACCACTCTAAAAACTCAGCATCATTAGATGCCGGATAATATATTTCACGATATTCAAACTGCGGCTTACCCTCTATACGAACAGCATCAACAGATAAGCTATTTTTCGGAGGCCATACGGTAGCATCCTGAGCATATTTCTTAGCCCCACAATAAGCATCTAACAGCTTATATACTCCATACATTAACCCATGACCACTACCACCTAATAGATAGAGGTCGTTTTTATCAGAAGCTATCCAGTAGCCTTCAGCAGGCATTTTCTCAGGGTGTTTTGCATCGCCTTTCTTTGTGTGACCTATGTATATATTAGTACCAGGAGAAGAGGCATATGTTTGAATTGGTATAACCGCCCCTGTTATTCTTTTAATACCATCTTGCAACGCTACAGCACTCTTTCTCTCTATAGGTAGGGGGTCTGCGGGAATAACTATGCAAGACGTGGGCTTACTATCTTTAACTAATTGTAGAGGCTGCCCCTTACAAGAGGCATGAAAAAGTAAGAGAAAACACAATATGCCAAAATACCTACTCATAAAAACGTTTTAGTAAACTTATAACTGAACAAAATCAATTCTTATACCTAAAAAAATATCCCAACCAAAGGTCGGGATATTTTTAACACACTGAATTAAGAAAGATTGTTATTTATTTTAGAATCGACGAAGTAATTGTATAAATACATCGTACTGATTGTGGTATATAGCGTCTTGCCTAACCCCGCCTACAACTTCTTCTCCTTTAAACTTCTGATTGTACCATGTACCAAATAAACCAATAGTAGTACGGTACTTTATTTGCTTAGAATAGCCAGCCCCCACGCTTATAGTTGGGAAGGTAGAAAGATAAGCTAGGTTGAAGTTACGGCTTACATCATCAGGAGCATTACCATATCCGGCTATACCAGAGAACCAATCGCTACGAGAACCTGGAACCATATAGTAACGCGCAGAAAGTATTACAGAATAGTAATTAGATTTCTTAGCAGCATCAGCCAACCTGATATTTGTAGGATCAGATGCCACATTAATGTTGATGTAATAACCACGAAGATTGAATACGAAATCTTTATACTCTTTTGCAACAGACCCTAAGAACGATAATGTAGTACTACTATCGGCTTTTAAATAGCGTATACCTAGTTCTACATCATATGCTTTAGGTAAGCTGCGATAAATAGAATACCCCAATCTGTAGGTAGGAAATATTCTTTTATTAGGTGAGAAGTTTGCCACTGCGTATGAATACCATTTAGGAGTGTGGTTATAATATGCTTCACCCTCAAACTGGAACCCAGTACCGTTAGCACGACCGGCATAATTTACTCTGGCAGTTACAGAACCTCTTTTAATAAAACGTGTATACTGTACTGTAGCTAAGTAGTTAACGCTAGTAGAGTAATCGAACTTTGAACGCAAGTAAGCTACACCCCATTGATTTCTTAATCTACGGCTAAACAGATAATTAGCATAATCCATAGTTTTAGGGTCAAGATTAGCAATTTTAGTAAGTGTATCTGCTGTTAACCAAGCGTCATCCCATTTCTGTAAATTTTCATAAACAGATGCTCTCTTCACTAAGTAATAAGGCTTGTCAGGGTAAGCACGACGACCACGATTAATTAATGCTAATGCTGTATCGTTTTGCTTTTCTTGAGTAAGAATATTAATAGCATACACTAAAGCATTAGAATCCGTTGGGTTTGCCTCTAGAGCCTTATAGTATTCAGCCAATGCACTATCGGTTTTATTTTCAACCATGTACATTTTACCCGAACCTAACACATGATCTATATAGGCATCTCTATATCTTACATTGTATGGATATTGAGCATGCAATACACCAGATATAGCATAAGCTTCTTTATACCTGTGAGCATCGGCATAAACAGAAGACTTCTTAAACAACAAGTCTTTTGAATCTGGGTAATAACGTAATGCTTGATCGGAATAAGCTATAGCAGTATCATAATTCTTAAATGCCGTTTCTATATTTATTAAATAGTTTAAGGCGTCTAAATTATCTGGCTGCTTCTCTAATACTTCTTTAAGAATAACAGTAGTACTTGAATAATCATCATAAGCCAATGACTGCCTACCGGCAGCTAGAGACTGCTCAACAAAAGATGTTAAATAGTGTCTTTTTTCAGGATAACGTTGAAGTAAGTCTCTAGTAATTTGAGCAGCATCGCTGTAGTGCTGATAACTTTCAAGAATACCTGCTTTTTTGTACAATAATGCCTCGTCACCAGGCTTATAGCTTAGGCCATCATCTATAGTTTTTATAGCCTCATCGTAACGTTTTTGAGAGACATAAGCATTTATCAAGTGAGACATGGCAGACAAATTTGCCTTGTCGTAAACCAATACAGATTTCAAATCGCGAATAGCACTATCGTACTCCTGTTCAGCCAAATATTGTTTACCACTTTGTGTTCTTAAGTCAATGAAATTAGCCTTATTTTCAGGAGTAGGACTTTGTTTATATAAAGTCTCTGCAATATTGGAAGCAGGTGCCCAATTTTTTAATGAAGTAAGTATGCCTAGTTTTTTAGCTAAGTAATCTTTATCATTAGGACTCTTTTTCAATCCAAGGTTAGCCCAACCTAAAGCCTCAGTCATCTGACCTCTGCTATATGCTATATTAATTAGATAGTTTAACGCATCTCTATTACCAGGCTCTTTTTCTAGTACGGCTTGAAACTGCAAATAAGGATCTGTATTCATGTAATAACGACCTGCTTGCATACGCATATACGTATTTAATTTTCTAACCTCAGGGTCGTTAGGATATACTTTCTGTAGTTTTTCTATTACCTCTATTGCTTCTACATACTTAGACATAGCATCTAGTATGCTTACCTTTTTCATGAGAAATTCATACGAATTAGGATTGGCTTGTAATGCTCTATTTACAAAGGCTAATGAGCTATTATAGTTACCAGACCTTACATCTAAATTATAAACTGCTTGTATAGCTTCTTTATTTAAAGGGTCTTGCTCTAAAACAGATTCGTAGGCGTGTTTTGCAATTTCTATAAAACCTTTGTGAGCGTATTGCCTTGCTAAACCTAACTTGTATTCCAAATATACACTTCTTATGAAAGGATCAGAAGAAAAACGATCAAATAAATATTCTGCTAGTTTATTACTTTCAATCCAATCTCCTTCTTTAGAGTATACATCTAGTTTTTTCAACAAGATATCTCTATCGTTGGGGAAGTATTTTAAGCCCATGTCGGCATATTCTAAGGCTTGTAAATAGTTACAAGCTATAACCTCCATATTTATTAGATATATGTAGGCATCTCTATACTTTGGGTTCCGCTCAATTACTTTATTCAGTTCTATACGTGCACTATCTATCTTACCTACCATTGAGTAAGCCCTACCTAAAAGTAATCTGATATCTAAGTTTTTGGGGGAAATTTCTAAGGCTTTATTACACATGGTAATAGCCTTCTGATAATGCTTAAGCTCTATTTCACGCTTAGCATCATTGTATAAATTGTCCGAAGACTCCAGCTTTTTAAGCCATTGCGCTTGCGCTACATTGCACACTAATAGCAGCAATAGTACTACTCTTGCTAATTTACTCAGCATCGTTGCCTATTTAATGGTTGTTAGTTAGTATATATTGTTTTCTAATGACAGTTATCTAGGTATAAGGATTGTTGTGAAATTGTTTGATAGTGTTTATAAAGTATAGTTGTGAAAAGTGTTTGATAAGGTTTATTTAAATAATTTATGCTCAATGTTTTGTACATGTAGCAAATATTATTGCTGCATAGTTACAATTTTTTTTTTGCATTACATAATTCTAGTTTTCCACCACACAGAAATATAACATTATTTCTTTTTAGCTTGGTTACCGAAACCTTGACGCTGCATGTTACCCCAGGTGTGGGCTCTACCAGTTACAAAGTTGAAATACCCTTTTAAAGCATAAAAAACAATAAGCGGATGGTAAAAGAAAGGCTCTAAAAATGCCATTAGGCACAAGCCTATAACCTCGCCCCAAGTTTTATAGTATTTAAACGTAATCTGATCCCACAATAAGGCTAAAGTGGTAATCATTACCGAATAGGTATATACAAACACCAATAAAATGATAGCATATGGCCAGTTGATTTGCCCTGTAATAATTAAATATATGTAGTATAATATACCTAAGAACTCAATTATAGGTGCTAAAAGCTCGAATAGAAAGTTGTAAGGGAATACGATTAAACCTAACCTACCAAAGCGAGGATTGAATAGTATTTTGCGATGTATGCTCATGATTTGAGCTAGTCCCCTAGCCCAACGAGAACGCTGGCGACCAAATACTTTTAGGGTAGTGGGTCCTTCAGTCCAACATAATGTTACGGGCACGTATCTTACTGCATATTCTTTGGTATTTGCCTTCATGTATGCACACATACGGGTTATCATATCCATATCCTCTCCAAAGGATTTAGAATCGTAACCACCTGCCTTAACAGCAACATCTTTATCGAACATACCTAAACCACCCGATACGTTAGGAACAGCATTAATAAAATCCCAACCCATTTTACCTAATACAAAGGCTCGAATGTATTCCATCTCCTGAAACCTAGGCAAGTATCTTCTAGGAGGCCTTACCCTTACAATAAGTCCACCATCTACTTCACAAGAGTTCACCATACGCAAAGTGGCACCCGTAGCAATTATTTGCCTTTGTTCTACATCTTCTTTAGCATATGCCTTGGTACTAGATGCACTTTCTGATATATCTTCATCCATGAACGGCTTTATTAGCTTTATCAGGGTATCCTTATCAAGAATGCAATCTACATCGGTACATAAAAAGTAGTCATAGGAAGACAGGTTAATACCGGCATTAGAGGCATCGGCCTTACTTTTACCATTAACCTTATCTATTACAATTAGCTTTTCATATGCTGGATCTTTAGACTTGAATACTCGCTTTATAGGCTGGCAATTAAGACGCTCTCTGAAAGCATATTCAACGTGTTCTAAATCAAACTCAGTAATTAGCTTTTCTAAAGTATCATCCGTACTACCGTCATTAACAATAATCACCTCAAACTTGGGGTAGTTTAATGTAAGCAGCGATCGTACATTTTGAATAATAGTTACCCCTTCATTAAAAGCCGGAGCTACTACAGAAATACCCGGAGCTAGAGGAGATTCAACAATAACATTGTAGTCTACTGAATCATTCTTCTTCATGTAGCGTTTAATAGCCATTAAAGACAGAATGGCCAAAACTCCGTAAGCTAATAACAATGTGGTGCCGTATATGAATACGGCATCAGAGTAAAATTCTCCAACTACATCGAAGAATGTACTTTCTGAAAAAAATGCTCTTATTGAAGACCACATACTTTATTGTAATATCTATGATTAATGTTGATGACCAAAATTGTTATGAACTGGCACCAACATTAAGTTTTGATTAATGGATTTTGACAATGATTCAATATTCTTCTATTTTCCTCGTAAGTTGTTTCATACAACTCCTCTATTAATGCCCTGGACGCAGGTGTATTATGCTTGATAATAGACTTTGCAGTGGCCATGCGTATTTCGAAATTAGTTGAAAATAAAAATTCTTGCTTTAAAAAATCTAATCTTCTACCAGAAGAAATACGCCCTAAAGCTTTTATAATTTCTAACTGACAAATAATTGGCTGAGTGAAGTATATAGAAGAAAATTTTTCTTCGGCAACCTCTGCAGATAATTTACCCAAGCAATTAATAGCTTCAGCTCTTAATTTGTGATCTTTATTATTTAGCAACTCCATAACTGATGGTATGGCAGATTGCTGGTCGTAATGCGATATTAATTTTAAACAGAAAGAGACAATACTTTTATTAGAAGAATAGCTAATCCAACGAGAGAAGTTAGGTATAGCTAAATCTTTTGTGGTAGTAATAATTTTAAAAAGCTCCAGTTGATCCCAAGGAGAGATAGGATCTGTGGCAATATCGAAGAATTTAAACGGATCGTTTTTACTTAGTTGTATATATGCATTACGCGCAGCAGCTCTTAAAGAAGGATTTGTACTAATAGTAAGTGGCAGAATCATTACATCCGATATTTGAATATCCATTTGGGTAAGTTCAACCACGGCTTTAATCTTACGTTCCCACTTTCTACTTCTCATTTTATCAAATGAATCTTTAGTTAGATTCAAATCGATATAAAGCTTTCGTAATAAATCGCCAACCTCTCCCCTAAAGTTTTTTCTATATTGTATGAGTATATCAATAACTATTTGCCTTACCCAAGGTTTTTTGAATATGATATTATTGAGTGCTTCGGGGGAAAACTCAATTTCATCTACAGGCTTTTGTTCAAGATGTTCATTAATTAATACCTGCTCTGTAATTAAATCTTCTATCTGGGGACGAATGAAGTTGAAACGTTTTTCATCCAAATACCCCTTCCACCTTTTATAAAGAATGACTCCATAAGAAAGCAAGGTTGCCAATATGGCCAGAAAGATAAATATTAAAGCTATCTCAATAAATAAAGGGAGATAGCCAAATTGTTCGTAAGCTTGATATAAGAGGGTTGTAAGATCACTCCACATGCGTAACTGCTATTTTTTTTTGGTAACAAGTTTTACACCACCGGACCTGTTAGCCAATAGTTTACGTACCCTGATTAGTAGTTCACCGGCCATAATAGGCTTTTTCAAATAATCGTCTGCACCTAGCCTAAAACCTTCGGTTATAGTTTCTTCATTACCAACCGAAGATACTATAATGATGCCAACATGTCTACGATTAGGGTCATTTCTTAATTTAGAAACCACCTCTAAACCATTAGCATAGGGCATCATCAGATCGGTTAAAACAATATCATAATTTGCATTTTCTAAATATTCAAAAGCTTCTTTTCCATCTTTGGCAGTTAAAACAGAATGACCATCTTTTGCCAAGATGTTTTTAACAGCCCTAAGCATTATTTCGTCGTCCTCAATTATAAGTATATTAGCCATTAAGCAATTGTAGTATTATTAGATATATTTAAAGATGCGTATTTGTAAGACTCAAATTTATACTCTTTATTGTTAAATTAAAACATCTGCGATTTTACAAATAGTGAAATTAACTATAACAATATACAAATTTAATTGAAAATAGCCTTGCAACAAAATTGACCTGAAAGAATACGACAAAATAATGGCTATATTGATTGATTTCCAATATTATCTATATCAATAGGAAATGTAAAATGAAATTCGGAACCTTCATTTTCTCTACTTACAAACCATAGTTTACCACCATGCGCTTTTGCTATTTGTAGACAAATAGAAAGACCTATACCATGAGGTTTTTCCCCATTAGTACCATATGATTTACTCTCAGTAAACATGTCAAAAACATGTTTCTGCGCTTTTAATGGTATACCTACCCCTGTATCTTTAACAATAATCTCAATCTCCTTGTTCTGCAAAAGTAATGAGACTTGTATTTTACTATTCTCGTAGCTAAATTTAATAGCATTGCCTATTAAATTATTAACTACCCTACCTATCTTATTCTTATTTACAAATGCTTTGTATGACTGTGAATCGCTAACTTCAAATTGAATTTTTTGTTTTTTTGACGCTGCTTTTACATTTAATAAATCTATATTATCTTTTACTAACTCTTTTATATCTACCCATTCTTTAGGTAATTTATCAGGTGAAATTTCCACGGCAGCATCCAAAATATCTCTACTTAAATTAAGAGAGTTTTCACATGCCTTACGAATCATATCAAACATTTCTCGGTACTCAGGCGCAACATCTGTACACTCATGGATTAATATATCTACCAGTGCAGCTATTGCAGATATAGGACTCATAACATCATGCGCAACAGACCTGAGGATTCTTGATTTATCTCTATCTCTTGTTTCTAAGCCTGCTAAAGCTTCTTCTAGCTTATGTTTCTGCTCGTTTATTTGTACGTTTAACTTTTGTAATTCTAGCAGATTCCGTCTATTTCTTACAGCATTTCTGTACCAAATAAGAGCTATAACAATAGTAGCTATAAATACTAGAAGAGCCCCTAACCTATACAGCAACTCAACTTTAGCACTTTTTTCAGCTAGTTTATTATTGTATTCTTTTTCTAAATTGTTGAAACGGCCTTCAACATCTGAATTCATTAGTTTTTTATTCCGCTCAATGAAGGTATCGTTTAGGGCAGTATACTTAACTACATGCTGGTAAGCTAGTGTAGCATTATTAGTAAACTCATAATAATGCCACATGAGCTTATTCCACTCTATCTCTACTTGTTTATTAGGTATGGTATCTAGTTCTACCTTAATATCTTTTAGTGTAGTTGTAAGATCATTTAGCTTATTTGTCTCAAGATATATTTTAGCAAGCTTTATTTGAGATAAAATGGCATCATTGTTAGCATAGCCTTTTTGTAGATTAACTGCTATACTTTGCTTTAAAAGCGCAGTTGCAGAATCTACCTTACCTTTTGATTTGTAAACATCAGACATATTACCACATACAACTGCCCTAGCCATTTCATATGACTTCAGTGTTTTTTGAGGATATTTTCCTCTATTATGCTCTATAAACTTTAATGCAGAATCGTAATAAATTATGGCACTGTCATAATTTCCTAACTTACTGTAGCATATACCTATATTATCTAATATCTCCTGTTTTCTATAAAAATATCTAAACTCATCAGGACAATAGGCCATTTGAAGAATTGCAGTCTTAAAATGCTCTGCCGCATTGGGATATTTCATTTGTTTATACAAAATCATACCCAAGGAATAGCTGTAGGTGCTTAATGAACAGGAATCACTATTCTCTCTAGCTACCAACATAGCTTTATAGTAGATAGAATAGGCTTCATCATATTTAGATAAATTATTAAGTGCATCAGCCTTAATATTCATAGCCTGAATAGTTCTAATATTCAACTTATCTGCCATGCCAGAATTGCGTATAAGCGACAACATGGTATCGGCAATGTTCAAGCAATGATTATAGTCGTGCAGACCTGAGCTATACAATATATTGGCATAGGCGTAATAATTAAGCTTATCTATAACCGTTAGGTACTTTTTCTGCTTCTCATACTCCTGCCTAATATAACTATATGCAGCTAAGGGATTTCCGGCATCGTAGATTCTATCAGCATTAATAAAAGTACTATCGAACTGGGGCGTACTCTTAAGAACATAACCATTATCTGTACTGCAAGAAACAGCCAGTAAGCTCAGTAATGACAATAGTAATATGGATAATGATGCCCGCAAACGATGATTTGAACGTGAAAGTAAAATCTTGCGTGCAGAATATCAAATAAATATATTAAGTATCAATAAAGGTTAACACATGATATACACCACGAAGTAACATTACAAATATAAAATACAATTATTCTACAACTATTAAAACAAAAAAAACGTAATTTTAAACCCATACCGTGCAAATAATTACATATAAAGAACCAACCATTTGTACGTAAACAACTGTATATATATAAACACACACTTACATAATTATGATACTTAGTTGCAAGCGCGTCCTTAAATACACTACATTATTAGTGTTTATATTATTATTGGGCACGAAAGCATTGTTTGCCAACCACTTAGTTGGTGCCGATTTGAACTATCAATGGCAAACTGGTAATACCTATAAAATAACATTGACGTTATATGGAGATTGCGCCAGTGTTAGTAGTGGTTCATCAGCTTTTTCTAATTTGCCGGTAGCAAACCCTAGAATTTGTATATATGATGGTAGTACTTTTATCACAAGTATAAATCTAACAATACAACCCCCTAGTGAAGGTGTTGAAATTACACCTGTTTGCCCAGCAGATAGCTTGAATACACAATGCCATTCAACCACCTCGACTATTCCGGGTATCAAACGCTTTATTTATAGCGGCACTTACACAATACCCTACACATCCCACTTTTGGCGTTTTATGTTCAATGGGTATCAATCTTCCGGGGCTACAGCAGGAAGAGCTACAACGATTACAAACATTACTGGAGGCGTATCTACTATGCAGTTGATAGACACTCTAGACAATACCACCACACTACCCAACTCTAGCCCTATATTAACTATACTACCGGTACCTTTCTTTTGTGTGAATGCTAACAGTAACTATAATCCGGGAGCTGTAGATGCAGATGGTGATAGTTTGGTTTTCAACTTGATACATGCACCGGAAACTCCGAGTACAAACCCATGTGTGGGAACATCGAACTACGTAAACTATGTAACTACATATCCATACAGTGGAGCTAATCCACTACACACATATGCGGGGGCTTTTAGTTTCGACCCTCTGACCGGTCAAATTTCTTTTACTCCTGACATTATACAGCGTTCACTAGTAGTATATAACATAAGAGAATATAGAAATGGGGTACTGATAGGCTCTAGCATGCGTGAAATGACGTTTAAAACGCTTACCTGCACAGGAACACCTCCTAGAGCAAACTTCACATCTTCATCAGGAGGAACTGTAGAAGATAGCACGCACTACAGAATATGTGCAAACAGTGGTGCATTTTCAGTTAGCATTGCCGGTGTGTCAGACGACCCAACGAAAAACCTAACACTTACTACTACAGGTGTACCTATGGGTGCTACCTTCTCAGTAACAGGTAATGGTACCCCTAACCCTGTAGCTACAGTATCCTGGACTTCAACCGGCGTTACTACAGGCTTCTATACCTTCTTCGTTAATGTTAAAGATGATAACTGCCCTATCTCTAATCAACAAACTTTGGCTTTTACCATAGCTATACTTCCTATACCTGGGTTATCATCGGCTATAGTACAACCCGTCACCTGCACAGGAGATGCTATTATAGCCTTTACTCCTAGTGGAGATGGACTTCCATGGCATACACAAATACTGGACGCATCGGGCAATGTCATTGATTCTACATTAGCCATAACCGGCACATTTTATGACACATTACCGGCTACAGCCGACTCCATAATTATATATAGTAATCTATCGATGTTCTGCAATGGCCGTTACGATATTAACCTACCTGCCGCTGCTTTTGTAACGCCTATTCCTACTATGTCTAACCCAACATACTGTGGAGCCAACGACGGCTTTATAAAACTTAGTGGCCTCAACCCGGGAGAGCTAGATACTATAAGATATACTTATATGGGCACTTTCGTAAATACACAAGTTATACTGGTGCCTACATCGGGAGAAATAACACTAAGCAACTTATGTGCAGGTACTTATAGTAACATAGTGGTATCCTACGGACGATGTAGATCTACACCTTTACCACCAATTGTACTGACGAACCCACCAATAACAATAGGGACAGTTACTGCTACGAATGTAAGTTCGTGCGGATTTAACAATGGTAAACTAGTAATAAGCGGATTGCAACCGGGACAAGTAGACAGTTTATTTTACACTTACAATAGCTCTGTAATGTCGCCAGTAGTGGCCACGGTAAGTGCATCTGGCACTATAACACTAAATGGTATGCCTGCCGGCACATATAGCAATATCTATGTAAAAACATTAGGTAATTGTCCTAACTATACTGCGGGATGTATTTCTCCTATACTAGGCCCCATAACCATACAACAGCCAGAACTAAATGCATCTTTTACCTATAATATATCTCAGGGATGTAAAGGAGATACATTGCGCTTTACAAACCTATCTACATCTGACTCTAATTTTGTTGTAGGATCAACCGCAGGGCTGTCATACAGATGGTACTTTAGTGATGGAGGTACAGATACTGCTAAAAATCCTACACATGTTTATCTGCACTTAGCTAGTGGCACTTATTCTGCCAAGCTTATTATAACTAATACAGAGTGTGTAGATAGCATGATGGTAACATTTACTCTAAATGAAAAAATATCTGCCGGGTTTACAGTACCATCGGATACAGTGTGCCAACAAACACCAATAACATTTACTAATACATCTACAGGATTAGGTCTTAGCTATGCATGGGATATGGGCGATGGCACTACAGCATCTTCATTGAATGTTACTCACCCATATAACAATACAGGACTGTACTTAGTAAAACTAATAGTACAAGACAATATTCCTTGTTATGACACTGCTGAACAATACATACAAATAGACTCTATTGCACAAGCAAACATGTCTATAAGCGACACTACCATTTGTAGTGGAGGTATGGTAACTGTAGGTGGCATATTCACTAACATTGGTCTTACTAGTATAGTATGGAACCTAGGTGATGGTAATATTGTAGACAATACTAACTCTGTGCAACACTCTTTTACCAGCAGTACACCTACTAGCTATTTTATAACAGTTACTGCTAGCTATCGTGCATGCCCTACAGCTACTACTACGCGTAAATTACGAGTATACCCTATACCTAACATATACCTTGGTGCAGACACATCATTATGTGCCGGAGGTGGTCAGGTGTATATTATGGACCGTATAAACAGTGGCAACCCATTAGCCACTTGGGAATGGAATACCGGAGATAATACATCAAGCATAGTTGCCACTAAGCCTGGTATATACACCTCTAAAGTAACTATCTATGGATGTGTGGCTAGTGACACTCTAGAAGTAGCACGTGACTGCTACATAGACTTACCAAATTCTTTTTCACCTAACGATGATGGTGTAAATGATTATTTCTTCCCTCGCTCTTTACTCACTCATGGTTTAACTTCATTTACATTAAACATCTATAACAGATGGGGACAACTAGTGTATGAAACTAAGGCTACAGAAGGTAAAGGATGGGACGGTAGATTTAATGATACGCCTCAACCTCAAGGAGTATATATTTACTATATACATGCTACGTTTAAGGATGGGCAAAGAGTTGACACTAAAGGCAATGTTACTTTGCTGAGATAATACAGCTTATAAAATTGAATAAAATTAGGGAGCTCTAGAAAGGGCTCCCTTTTACATTTATTCACTACATCACCAAATACTTACAGCATGGTAGAAGGACACACATAATCTGTAAGCTTGTATTTTTCTGTGGCTTTGATAGCCGTAAAACCACCTTTTATATTGACTAAATTATTGTAACCTCTAGCTTTTAATATGGAGATAAAGACTACCGACCTATAGCCACTAGCACAATGCACATAGTTTAGGCTATTAGGTATTATACTCTTCATACTTTCATTTACATAATCTAATGGAGCATTAATAGCTTCAACTACGTGCTCTGACAGATATTCACTTTTCTTTCTAACGTCTACTATTACACTATCATCAGGTATAGCCTCAGCACTTATTTCCTGTATTGTATCAATATCCATATCAGCATTTTGCCAAGCATCGAAACCACCAGCTAAATAACCAATAGCATTATCGTACCCTACTCTTGCCAATCTTGTTATTACCTCATGTTCTCTACCATCATCTGCTACAATTAATATAGGATGTTTAATATCAGTAACCAATGTACCTACCCATACTGCAAAGCTCCCATCTATACCAATAAATATGGAACCTGGAATAAAGCCTTTTACAAAATTGTTCTGATGTCTTGTATCAATAATTACGGCCCCGGTTGCTTCTGCAGTAGCGGCAAATTCTATGGGTGTAAGTGGTTTAGAACCTCTTTTATAAATAGTATCAATACTATCGTAACCATTAATATTCATAAGTACATTTTCAGGAAAGTATGCAGGCGGTTGAGTCAGTCCATTGGTTAACTCTTTTATAAAAGCTTCCTTGGATAAAGATGGATTGAGAGCGTAGTTAGTTTTCTTTTGATTGCCTAATGAGTCATAAGTTTGCTTACTTAAATTTTTACCACAAGCACTTCCGGCACCATGAGCCGGATAAACAATAATATCATCAGAGAGTGGCATTATTTTATTTCTCAACGAATCGTACATATGTGCAGCTAATTTCTCTTGAGTTAAATCTGCTACTACATGCTGAGCTAAATCTGGCCTGCCAACGTCGCCGATAAATAAAGTATCACCAGAAAAAAGAGCAACATCTTTGCCGGATTCGTCTACTAATAAATAGCAGCTACTTTCCATAGTATGCCCAGGAGTGTGCAGCAATTTAAATGATACATCTCCCACTTTAAATACCTGTCCGTCTTCAGCTATTATGCTATCATAACCGGTTTGCATAACTGTAGGTCCGAAAATAATTGGCGCTCCGGTTGCTTTAGATAAATCTAAGTGACCCGAAACAAAATCGGCATGAAAGTGTGTTTCAAAAATATATTTTATGGTCACACCATCGGCTTTTGCCTTATCTAAATATGGTTGAATTTCCCTTAGTGGATCAATAATTACCGCTTCATTTTTTGAGGTAATGTAATATGCACCTTGCGCTAAACAGCCTGTATAAATTTGTTCTATTTTCATTGTAATTATTTTAAAATCATTATAGTTTCTTTTTAAAAACACACCTAACTACGTCAGCCAATCCGACATGGTGCTTCCCCTCATTTAGGTGAATTTGTTCTTGCTTGGCTATTACAATATCCAAGTCTGTAAAGTCTTGTTTTAAATCTTCTAGTGTATATAGTAAGCCTATATCCTTAGGCCCACCGGAAGTATTTTTTAACTGTAATGGATGAAAGGCCTCTATTATAATAATGCCTCCAGGCTTTAAAGCAGCGACACACTTACTGTGAAATATGCGTCTTAACGGCATAGGCAAGTGGAAATATATCATTGCAATAGCACTGAAAGTA
This sequence comes from uncultured Flavipsychrobacter sp., assembly GCA_964461535.1. Taxonomy (GTDB): domain Bacteria; phylum Bacteroidota; class Bacteroidia; order Chitinophagales; family Chitinophagaceae; genus Flavipsychrobacter. The sequence continues at coordinate 30,432 of CAYWUY010000007.1, read as the reverse complement.
TTGGGAGAAGCATCAACATCTGCTGCATCCATACACGCATAATTAATGCTAACATTTTTAGATTGTGCTAGCTGCATTGCCTTTTCCATACCCATTTCACTAGCATCAAATGCGTAAGACTCCCAACCTATGGTGGCAGCATATACAGCATCTCTACCCTCTCCGGCACCTGGCACCCACAGCTTACCAACTGGCATTGCATCTATAACTGACTTATAAAATTCATTAGGCTCTACTCCGTAATAGTATTCTGCATCCTTAAAACGTGCGTTCCAAAAATCTGACATTAGTAACTGTGTTTTAGTAGTTCAAAATTCAAATAAAATAAAACTGCGGACAGTAACAAATGTTACATATCCGCAGCGCTGTTCTATACTATTATTTATGCTTTCTATTTCATGCCATCGGTAAAATGTTTTTGTTCTTTATCCTTAGAAAATTTTTCTGCATTAAACGCATCCGATTTACCTCTAGGTATAGATAAAGAAACCCAGCTGCTACCTGCGCACATTTTAGCAATGTATACTATTTGTCCTACGTGAGATGCATAGTGCGCTATTTGTCTATTGATAGCATCTGTTACAGTATGCCCCTCATTTCTTATGTATACAATGTGATCTAGATCGTTGTCAGTAACAGAATTTAGTGCGGTGTACAAACAATTCCATCCATCGGCCCAAAGCGACAATAACTCTTCTCGTTTTAACACATCTGTTTCAAATTCTGCATCTCTATTCCTTGTGGCTTTTTCTCCATCAGTGGTTAAAAAATCAGTCCACCTGCTAAGCATATTACCCCAAAGATGCTTTACTATTACAGCTACACTATTACTCTCAGTATCAGGAGCCCAAAATAGTTGTTCATCAGTCATCTGAGACATAGCCTTCTCACCTAGCTGCTGATACATTTTAAATAGCTTAACTGTACTTTCTATGTATTTCATTTCAATAGTTTTTTATTAGTTGTTACTCATAAATATTAGGTCTTACTATCTCCATGATTTTTTCAGGTGTAGCTAAAGCACTAAAACCATACTGACTATACAAACCATGAGCATCCTTTGTAGCCAGCATAATACGCCTCAGTTTTTTCACCCAATCTTGCTCTAAAAGAATGCTCATCATGGCTTTACTAATGCCCATTCCTCTTACCTCATCAACAACATATACATCTGCCAGATAAGCAAAAGTAGAATAGTCAGTTACGAACCTGGCATAGCCTAGCTGCTTGTTTCCTAATAAACAGCCAATAGTAAATGAGTTATCGAATGATGTTTTAAATACTTCATAAGGAATATTTTTACACCAATACGACTGCGTAGATAACCACTGATGTATCTGCTGTGGGTGCATCAAACTTTTATCACTAGTTATAGTAAAGTCGAGATAGTTACTATTAATAACAGGTATGTGCATAGTACTAAATAATGTAGTTCCAGTTATGAATATCCGCTTGCTTACCTTTTCTAATGTTCAATAACTCATCTCTTAACTGATACATCAATGCATCTTCACCTAAATAACAATGATACATTTTATCGTCAATAGTTATTTTCTCAATAGGCGCTATTACAGCTGCAGTACCTGCACCAAAAGCTTGTACCTGAGCTCCACTTTCTAATGCTGATTTTAGCTCTGCCACACTTACTCTTCTTTCTTCTATACGTATACCCTTATCCTTGGCCAGTGTAAGCATAGAATCTCTTGTTACCCCATCTAATATAGAACCAGACAGCATTGGTGTAATAAGTGTATTGTCTATTACAAACATTGCATTCATTGTTCCTGACTCTTCTATATATTCATGATGCTTAGCATCAGTCCACAATACTTGATCGTAACCTTGTTGTTTAGCTAATTCTGTAGGATAAAAAGCAGCCCCATAGTTTCCTCCACATTTAGCGGCACCGGTGCCCCCTTCTGCAGCTCTTACGTATTCAGTCTCTACCTTCAAGCTAAGTGGCTTGGCATAATATTGGTAGGCCGGAGAACACACTATCATGAACAAATATTCGTCTGATACTTTTACACCTATTCTATCCTCAGATGCTATCATAAATGGTCTTATATACAAGCTACCATCAGCATCATTGGGAACCCATTCGCTATCTAACTGTATCAATTGATGCATTGCTTCCATAAATAATGCTTTTGGAACATGAGGCATACACATTCTACTTAGCGACTTACAAAAACGATCATAGTGTTTATCCATCCTAAAGATATTCACTTTACCGTCATCCATTCTAAATGCCTTCATTCCCTCAAAAACTGTTTGACCATAATGTAAGCAAAGTGCAAACGGACTCATAGTTAAATTTGAAAAAGGTACTATTTTAGCATTATGCCAACTGCCATCTTTATACTCTGCAATAAACATATGCTCAGTAGGCACCTTACCAAATGGTAACGATTTTGTGTCTGTAACTTTTCTTTCAGCTTGCTCTGAAACCAGGATGTTGTATTCCATAAAATAAATTTTTAGCTGTTTATGTTGTTGCAGTAGCCATCTCTTCGCTCACTGCATTTTGTTTAATTACTTGTTTTTTATTTAGCTTTTGGTATCCTTTATTGACTACATAAACGCCCGTAGCTATTGATATAAAAGCAAGGGCAGTGTATGCATTTAATGGCTCTGACATTAAAAAATAGCCTAGCACCACCGCAACCAAAGGATTGACATATGCATAGATTGTTGCCACGCCCACAGGTAGTTTACTAAGAATAAACATATAGGCAGCATATGCCAATACAGAGCCAAAAATGATAAGATATATTAAAGCATAGACTCCTTGTTTTTGCCATAAATTATCGGGAAGTGGGTTGTCAACTACCGGACTTATTAAAAGCATAAAAAGACCACCAAAAAATAATTGCATACCCGAATTAAGTATTGGATTTACAGGATTCACATTTTTCTTATTGATAATACTACCCAAAGCCCAAGAAGAAGTAGCTACCAATAATGCCAGTATCCCTAATAAATACTGAGGATTGGATAATGCCTCTACACTTTGCCTAAAAATTAAGCCAACTCCCAATAAGCCTAAGAACAAACCTAGAGCAATTGTCCAGTTTAGCTTTTCGGTTTTATTCATTCCTAAATTTATCATCACAGCTACCATTGGCATCAATGAGCATATTAAAGCCGCCACCCCACTCTCAACAGTTTTTTCTCCCCAGGTAACACAACCATTACCTAATGTCAACATTAAAAAGCCGACAAGCATTTGTTTTAAAATATTGGCTCTGCTAAAGTCTTTTTTCTTGTTAATTAGTAATGCTGCAGCAGCTAGAATGACACCGGAAACCACTTGACGAACTCCGGCAAACAAAAATGGAGGATAATACATAACCCCTACTCTTAGTGCTAAATAGGTAGTTCCCCAAACAATACAAATAAATATTAAGGCTAGATAGGCTTTAGTAGTAACTGACATAGATTATAATTTCAACACAAAGTTGAGACATAAAAAAGAAACAAAACAGATACAATTTTCATAATTTTAACCATAACAGTTAGAGTTATGAAAAATACAGGTAGCACTAAAAATGAACATTTATACTTACAGCTAGCAGACAGTATACAACAACAAATACTAGATGAAACCTTGAGAATAGGCGATAAACTCCCTTCTGTTCGTATACTCAGTCAACTAAAAAAGTGTAGTGTCAGCACTATACTTCAAGCATACTACCACTTAGAAGCTAAGGGACTAATAGAATCAAGGCCACAGTCAGGATATTTTGTGAGGTTTAATCCTTCAAAATTTCCCAAGAAAATATCTAAAAGCGACCCACTACTTATTGTGGAAACTAAAGATGTGGAGTCTATCATAAGCGAAGTATATGACGAGTTTAGCAAACCCGGCATTATGCGTTTTTCGTTAAGTGTACCTGCACCCGAAATACTTCCATTAGCTAGCCTTAATAAGGCTATGATACAGGCACTACAATCGTTACCTGCCAACGGCACTAGCTATGAACAGATTGCCGGTAATGACCTACTACGTAGGCAAGTAGCACAATGGGCCAGAACATGGGATGGGAATTTACAGGCTGAAGATTTAGTAACTACATCGGGCTGTATGAATGCTATATCTTACTGTTTACTAGCAATAACACAGCCGGGAGATACCATTGCTGTAGAAAGCCCGGTATACTTTGGAATGTTGAGATTTGCTAAAAGTATTGGGCTAAATATACTGGAATTACCTACAGACCCCGACAATGGTGTGGACCCGGACGATGTAAAAAAAGCAATAGAAAGGCACAAAATAAAGGCCTGCTTTTTTGTTACCAACTTCAGTAACCCATTGGGCTATTGTATGCCAGATGAACAGAAAATAAGCTTGGTAAAACTATTAGCTTATCATGGCATTCCTCTCATTGAAGATGATCTTTATGGAGATGTTTACTTTGGCACAAGCCGCCCCAAACCCTGTAAAGCTTTTGACGAAGAAGGTAATGTTTTATGGTGTTCTTCCGTATCAAAAACATTAGCGCCCGGATACCGTGTAGGATGGACAGCCCCGGGAAAATATTTAAATAAAATAATGCGCTTAAAGCTTTATCATAGCATCACCTCTGCAACAGCACAGCAAGCCGCTATAGGTAATTTTTTAGCTAATGGCAGATATGAACATCACTTAAGAAAGTTAAGACAAGTACTGCACTCCAATAGCCTACAATTCACTCGAGCAATAGGTGAACATTTCCCGTCAGAAGTAAAACTAAGTACCCCAAAAGGAGGCTTTATACAATGGCTGGAATTGCCTAAGCACATTGATAGTTATAAGCTATACCAAGAAGCTATGGAACATAAAATAAGTTTTGCACCTGGAAGTATGTTTACATTACAAGATAAATATCAAAACTGTCTACGACTTAGCTATGGTATGCAGTGGACCCATCAAGTAGAACACGCACTAAAAACCTTAGGACGGCTAACTAAACAAATGATGTAAAAATAAAAAAGCGATTGAGATGACTCAATCGCTTTTTTAGTATGAAAAATATTTAATTATTCTTCTTCCTTGGTAGCACCTGCTGCAGGAGCATCTTCTGCTTCTTCAGGCAATCTTAAGTTACGCTCTTGCTGATCCATAGAACCAGGCAGAGCACTGTTAAAGATTACGCGACGTGTTTTGGAATCATCAATAATTCTAAATTCAGTACGACGATTCAATTGACGACCATCAGGATTATCTTTACCATCTGCAGTAGTTTCAAGACCTACTTTATTTCTATCACCAAAGCCTTTTGCAACCATTCTTGTTCTTTCAATTCCGTTTTTCTCTAAATAGTCAAGAACAGCTTGTGCACGACGTTGAGAAAGTGGCAAGTTATACTGCTCTTTACCTTTACCATCTGTGTAAGAATATATTTCTACAGAAATTGAAGGGTTATCCTTCATAAAGTTTAACAACGTATCTAAAGAAGCAACAGACTCTGGTTTCAAGTTAGCTTGATCGTAATCGTAGTAAATGTTGCTAACAGAGAAACTACGTTTAATAGTATCTAAATAAATAGTTACGTTAATAGTATCATCCGGATCTGAACGTTTTACAGACATTGTAGTAACGCTAGCACGAGTAGAAGTATAACCAGGTTTGTCTGCAGTGATAATGTAAGAGTGGTTGCGGCTCATTTGGAATAAGAACTGACCATCTTCTGAGTTATAAGTATTCATTTCAGACTTCTGATCAACCATTTTAACCACAGACTGAGACATTACCTCATTATTTTTTCTGTTGATAACTTTACCCATTACAACCAAACGAGGCTCATTTTGAATTCTCCAGATATCATTACAACATGTAGGATTTTTCAAAGCTATACTACCTATACGGTTAGATACCAAATATCCATCACGATCATTTTTACCAATAGGATCTTTGATATAGTAAAACTCATCAGCAGAAGTATTAATAGGATAACCTAAGTTCTGTACGTTAGTGTAACGAGAAGGTCCACCATCAGCAGAATAGATATCGAAGCCACCGAAAGATTTTTTACCACTTGATGCGAAGTATAACTTATTAAGACGAGTATCATAATAAGGAGTAACCTCATCATTCATAGTATTTACTTGCTTACCGCAGTTTTGTGGACGGCGGAAAGTTTTGTTACGAGGATCAATGATAGAATACCAAATATCGTATCCACCACGACTTTGTAGTTTACGGTCTGAAGCGAAATATAAAACCTCTTTTTTACCCACTTTAGCAACGAAAGGCATAGTACTTGAAGAACCTTCCTCATTAATAGCAGGAATAGACTGAGGAGTCTGCCATCCCATAGCACCAAAATCAGAATAGAATATAGCACATCTGAATGTTGCTAAAGAATCATGCTCATCTCTACATCTAGTAAAGTAAAAGCGATCTCCACCTGGGCTGTAACAACCATTACCTACTTGGAAATCACCACCATTAAAGTTACCATCATAGAATGGTAAAGGCCACTGGAAAGAATCAACATAACCTTTCTGTTTTTGAGCTACCATGAAGTGCTCTTTAGGGAAATTGTCTTTATTCTCAGTTTCTTTAGAACCTACTATAGGTGTATTTTTTCTATATGGTCTTGAAGTAACATAACTACTATTGTAGTTAACGGTAGAGAACAATAAAGCAGTATCACCTAGTGGATATGGAGAAAGCTCGGTATAAGCAGAGTTAACGTTAGGACCGCAATTGAAAATAGTTACCGGCTGAGGCGACTTCATTGAAGCCATAGCCATATCACAACCTTCAATTTCAACCTTAATTTTTTTCTTAAGGTCTTTCATTTCCTTTTGGGTAATTAAACGATGGAACTCATCTGCCATGCTTGCAGTACTAGAAGTTTTTTTATTGTCTTCAAGAAACTGATTGAACCATTGTTTAGCTTGCTCGTATTCTCCTTGCTGCTTAAACATCATGCCAGCATAGTAAGCAGAACGAGGGTAATCTTTTTTATCCAAATGGTATGCTTCAACATAATAATGCGCAGAAGGCACATAGTCTCTAGTGAAACGATAGCACTCTGCTAATATATATGTATAGAAAGGATTTCTTTCATCTGCACCTTTAAGATCCTGATAATAGTCGATAGCATTAAAATAACTACCGCTCTTATATAAAGATTGAGCCATCGTCAATTCTTTATCTAGCGTCATTCCACGCAACGGGTCATTATTCTTATTTCTTACTTCAATTTTCCTCTTTGTACCAGTTTGTGCAAATGAATCATATTGAGTAGTAACGAGAGATGTTGCTAAAAAAACTATCAGCCAATTTTTTCTCATGTGCTTGAGCGTTGATAAATGGATATAAAAGTATAAATTGGTTTTAAATAAAAGAAGGGCTTCAAAAAAAATTTTTAGCCCTTCTTCATATATTTATTTTCACCTTAGAAGCGAGCGCAAGGTATTGTGCGTCTGCGATCTACTAGGTAAGGAGCTATATAACGGAAGGCAATCTCAAAACCACCATTACCATTACTAGCATTATTTAATGTAGAAACATTGTAATCATAAGCCATGCTTATGCGACAATTTTTAATATCTATACCAGCTGTAACCATTGTAGCATCACCAGAGCGGTACCATACACCAGCAAATACACCTGGCGTAAATTGCACCTCCCCAAAACGGCTTGCTAATGAATAATGGAACTCGTTACCAGCAATAATCTCAGTAGCAGAAGCCTGACTTTGGAATAAAGCAGCAGGACGTAGACTGAAACGATCGCCGATGTGCCACACCATACCCAATAAACCGGTATAACGCATATCTAAACCTGTTTGGCTATTTTGTTTTTTCAAAACACCATCATTAGGCTGATTAAGATTGTTACCGGCAAGACCAATAACAAAATTAAAATTCTCGTTTACTGCCTTAGCATAGCTAATACCTGCATTAACCAGATAATAATTACGAGAATTATTCATACCCAAAGAGTATTCTTGAGAAGTTCCACCTACAAAGGTTCCTCCTTGTAGCTCATCGCCAAAGAATAACTTTGATAAATCAATACTTTTTTGTGCATAGCCAGCCTGAAAACCTACTGCCAAGTCAGAACCGCTATAATCGCTACCATTGTCACCACCAAAGGTTTTGTGATATGCTAACGAAACCATACCAGTGAAGTTAGATAAATTACCATCACCAGCTTGGTCTTTATATACTTGCAAACCTCCGGCAAGATAATCTCCGTCGCTTTCGCTTTTAATAGGCATATCTATTGAAGCTCCATATGTTTTGTATGGAACTGTAACACTAGCCCACTGTGTTCTATAGATAGCATTTGCACGCACTTTACCATAAAACATACCGGTGAAAGCAGGATTAACAACCAATGGTTGCATATCGAACTGCGAAAAGTGAATGTCTTGGGCAATAGCTGCTGGGGCAGTAAATAGCATTGCTGCAAGACCTAAACGGGCGATAACATTACTTTTTATCATTGCAATTATACTTATCTAGGATTATCTTAATAAAGTTACGTTTCCTTTTTTAACAAATGGTGTTCCTAATGAGGTTTCTCCTTCAATTTGATAAACATATACTCCAAAAGGACATGGTTGGCCATTTAAAGTACCATCCCAACCTTTAGAAATATTGCTAGTTTCAAATACAAGGTTACCCCAACGGTTGAAAATACGATAATATTTTAAATTGACAACACCTCTTGTTAAAATTTTAAATTCATTATTTGTACCATTACCCGGCGCAAAGGCATTAGGTAAAGCCAGAATCGACTGAGGATCAACATTTATCATTATAGTATCTTTTGCCTCACAGCCATATTCTGTAGTACCGGTTACTATATATTGTGTACTAATATCAGGACTCGCAGTAGGATTGGATACATTATAAGCAGTTAAGCCAGTACGCGGGAACCAATCGAAACTAGTACAGTTAGTTGAAGTTTCAATTGTATACGTTTCTCCTGGGTAAAGCGTAGAACTATCTGCTATAGTTATAAGTGCAGCAGGATGAACAGTAACATCAAAAGAAGCGGTATCCTTACATCCATATGCATCTGTAGCTATAACTGTATAGGTTTGGTTAGCTATTGGGCTTAAAACCGGACTTGAAGATAAACTATCGCTTAAATAGTACCATGGATACCAATGGTAGCTAACAGGAGTTGAAGCTGTAGAGGTAGGTGTAATTACCTTACTATCTCCCGGGCAGAAAGATTGGTCGGCTAATGCCAACATAAAATTACCAGGAATAACATTTACTACTATAGAGTCTTTAGCCTTACAGCCAGCCGGTGTACTGACCTCAACTATTAATTTAGCGGTATCGCTACCACTAAACACTACGTTAGGGGTATTGTTATGATCTAAATCTGTAGAAGGTGTCCAATTATAACTATAAGAAGTGTACCATGATGGCGATACTGTAGCAGTTAACTTAGCTGTATCAAACTGGCACAACATTCTATTATTACCTATATATACTGATGGATTAGGCTGTACATCTAAATGCATGGATGCAGTGACATCAGGACAACCCGGGAATGAAGCTGTTAATGTGTAGGTAGCAGAAGTATCTGTTGTAATTAGCACATCTTTATTGGTAGATAATGGAATACCGGTAGTTGGAATCCACTGATAGGTAAACAGGGGATGACCTGTTGCAAAAACCGGCACCGTAGCACCCGCACATATAGATGTATCTACAGGAGTAACAGTAATAGCATTAGGTAATACTAAAACATTTAAGTAATTACTAATTCTACATGCTTGGGCTTGAGGCGTAATATATACAGTATCATAATTCCATCCCAAAGCTGTAGGAGTGATAATTGGATTTGGTATAGTATCGTTGTTTATTATATTTCCGGGAGCTAAATGCCATTGGTAACCATAATAGTTTAATCCGGCATCTGAACCTGGTACAGTAAAATCAAAATTAGTAGACATTCCTAAGCAAATAGTATCAACTATAATGCGCGGTGCTGCCGGAGTATCTACTTTTATTGTAATGCTATCTCTAACCTCGGCACAAGCTGCATAGTTTGCAGATACTACATATGTATGTAGTCCATATGATGTAGGCGTAATAGTAGGCGTTAAAATATTTACGTTGGATACACCAGTTGGTGGTTGCCATAAGTAAGTGTATTCATTGCTACCAGTAGCATGAATACCCACCGACTGGCCAATACAAATAACAGTATCATTGTTAAATAGATGCATTGGTTCTGGCACGTGCACAGAAACTGTGTTACGAGCAAAACAACCTGCCACCCCATTCACAGAAGCTGTAACGGTATAAGTAAAATCTCCGAAAGCAGTTGGTGTCATATTAGGGATAGAGCTAGCCGGATTATCTAGGTAGGTAGTAGGAGACCAAACATAGCTATAGGTATAACCTGTAGGACCGGCACTTGCTGAAAAAGTAACCGTATTGTCTACACAGTTATTAAAACTTGGTGTTGCCACACTTACAAAAGGATCAACAACATTTACCCTAAGTGTCCTTTGTTTCACCGGACAGCCATAAACAGCCGGGGGTGATACAGTTAAAGTATAAACAGTAGAAGTAATAGGAGTAAGTGTTGGCATTAAAATATTTGGAACAGATACCGTAGCGGCTGGACTCCAAGAATAAACTAATGCACTAGCAATGTAAGGATCAGAAGTAGCTCTTACATTAACTGACTGACCTAAACATATAGTAGTATCAGGGTTAAGTATACGAGTAGTAAAAGAATCGATAATTGTTAAAACAGCCGTATCACCTGGGATAAATACACCAGGATTGCATGGGTCTTCTGTAAGAATTTCTATAATAACTGTTTTAGGACCTGTAGCAGGTACTAAAAGAGCGCTAATGTCTAAAGTATCAGAAGTTTCACCAGCCGGAATAGATGAGGTAAGTGGAATAGACGCATAATCTACTCCGTTAATAGCCGTACCTGAAACATTGAATGCAATATTTGTAGGGGTAGGTAAAGGTGCTGCACGAGTAAATATGAACCTACCTGGAGCACAACCTCTAATGATGTACGGAGAACCTTCAAGTCCTAAACTACTAACATCAACAGGAGGCGTAGAGGTTAAACTTCCCGCTTCTAAAAATACACCAGAATCCAAGTTACCGTCAAAAGCATCGGCTATACCTAATTTTAAGTGATATGTCAAACATGGGTCAACGATGGCCTGAGCCGTAAGTAAAGTAGTTAAACCATTATAAGTAATATCTGTTCCAAACGAATTATTAACATAATAAACACAAAATGGAGAACCTGCACCCAGTGCATTACAGGTAGCTATATCATACCCCCCTGTAGCACCACAGTTTACACTATTGATACAGACAGGTATGCTAGTACCCGGCACTAATGCTAAGTTTGTTGGTGTTGTGTAGGCTCCACCAGTGATAAGAAAACCAAATACATCATTAAAATTGGAACAGGTATACTCTTTATACTCTTCTGAACCAAAAACATAATTAAATCTTATAGTATCCCCGGCAGGATGAAAATCGAATTCAAGTACACAAGCATCATAAGTGTCTTCACCACTAATTAATGCTGACAAATCTGCATCACCAGGATTACCATGATTTGTGCTGGCAAAATTATTTGAATCTGCTGTTAAACCATTGGTGATATTTACACCTATAGTTGTACCAGTAGTTATAGCAGTACCTGTTGTTAAAACTATACCACTATCTATACCTAAAGATGAACCAACTGCGTTGAATTGACCATATGCAGTAGCATCGCAATTCAATACCGCACCGGTAACTATAACGCCCGGACCTGCTAATTTGGCTGCCATTTGAGCAGCGGTATACCCCCCGGTTACCGTTACTTGAGCATTTGAAACTAATGAAAGGGATGACAACACTATGCTGAACATGCATAGTGCCAAGCTTTTACTGATAGAGCGAAATTTTCTAGGGATATTATACAACATAAATAACATTGTTCTTACTCAAGATAAAATAATAGACAGCAAGTTTACCGTATTCGGTTTGCTTTAGTCCCATATTTGTCAAAGATATATATTATAGCTTACTTTTTAACACGTTGTGGCAAATTAGGCAAATGTCAGATTATTTAATATCCACAGTACAAACCGAAATACAGCTTTTTAATGTTATTTTGTAAGTTTAATGCTTGATGCACGAGTATGGCCAATAATACCAAATCAAAAAAGACTACTAATACGGAAGTCCCTAAAACGGACCTCCCATTATATAACGACCGAAAAAAACAAATAAAACTTGGTATAGGTATATTACTTATGCTATCAGGTGTATTTATATGTCTTTCTATTATTAGTTATTACTACAGCTGGACAGCAGATCAAGATAACTTTTTCGCTAACAAATCGCTATTAAGTTTCATATTTTCAAGCGACAGAACCCCTACCCCTGTTGCCAACTGGGGTGGACGAATGGGCGCAGCTCTTGCTCATGCATTGGTATATAGAGGGGCTGGAATAGCATCTATAACACTAGGATTAGCTATTGGCGGCATAGGGCTTAACTTGATATATGAAAAAAAAGCAGCCCAAACATTAAAATACATCCGCTGGAGCTCCTTAATTATATTACTTATAGCACCTATACTTACTTACCTATTCCCCACTACCCCCTTCCCAATAGGTGGGGCATGGGGCAATGTTGCCATTGACTATTTCAACGGATTATTAGGGAAAATGGGTACCGGCCTAGTGCTACTATCTATATTGCTCTTCTTCATATTTGTAGTTTTTGCTTTAGACATACGCCCATTCTTGAAAAAAATGCAAGAAAAGGCTGCACTGATGGCCGCCAGTTTGCAACCTAAAGAAAGCTTAAGCAAAAACGATGATCCCAAAGAAGAGGAAGAAAACACAGGTATTAGTGAAAATACAGCACCTAAAGTAGCTGCTGTTAGCATCCCTTCTTCAGCTGCGGCACAAAACAAGATGGCAAATGTAGAAGATGACGATAGTATAGTGGAAGATGACTACATACATGCTAACGAAGTGCCTATTAGCAACAAACTAAAAGGTGATATAAGTGCGCATACTTTAATAATAGAAAATGAACTGCCGCAAAAAGACCTTGGATTTAATGTGGTAGAAAAACAAGCAGCATTACATAATAACACACCATACGATGAAGCAATAGATGACGAAGAAGAGTATTGTACTGGAGATGATATTGAAGATGACCTATTGGAAAACGGCATTTATTCTGCACACTATAAGCCAGAAGGAAATGATGTAGAAGAGGCTGCCCCAAACTATGATGAGGATATAGAGCCTTGGGATGATGAGGCAGATGATGATATTGAAGAAGAAAGACAGGAAGAACCACAAACTTTTTCTTTTGAGGTAAAACAACAAGCAGAAGAAAAGCCTGTTATTAAACATGGCGCTCATATATCTATAGCTAGCAATGAACCCTATGCTCCTGAACTAGACCTACCGGACTATAAGTTTCCTACTTTAGATTTACTTGAAAACAGAAGTGAGCAAACCATTTCGCTTAACAAAGAAGAACTAGAGCGTAATAAAGACCAAATTATACAAACATTAAGCAGCTTTGGTATAGAGATTCAACAAATAAGTGCTACAATAGGCCCTACAGTAACACTTTATGAAATAGTACCAGCTAAAGGCGTGCGTATCTCTAAGATTAAAAATCTGGAAGATGATATAGCACTAAGCCTAGCTGCCTTAGGTATAAGAATCATAGCCCCCATACCTGGTAAAGGCACTATAGGTATAGAAGTACCTAATGCCAATAAGCAAATAGTATCTATGCAAGCACTACTGGCTAGCGACAAGTTTGTAAATAACAAAATGAGCTTGCCTATAGCACTTGGTAAAAAAATTGACAATGAAAACTATATAGTAGACTTAGCCACAATGCCACACTTACTAATGGCAGGTGCTACCGGACAGGGTAAGTCTGTAGGTATCAATGCCATATTAGTGTCTCTACTATACAAAAAGCATCCATCTCAGCTAAAATTTGTGATGGTAGACCCTAAAAAGGTGGAACTTTCTATATACAGAACTATCGAAAAACACTTTTTAGCCAAGCTACCTAATGAAGAAGAGGCCATAATAACTGACATTAAGAAAGTTATCTATACCCTTAAAGCACTTTGCGATGAAATGGACGATAGGTACGGACTACTTAAGGAGGCAGGCACCAGAAACATAAAAGAGTATAACGAGAAATTTATAGCTCGTAAACTAAACCCTGAAAACGGACATAAATATTTACCATTTATTGTACTGGTTATTGACGAGTTTGCCGACCTAATAATGACAGCAGGCAAAGAAGTAGAAATGCCTATAGCACGACTAGCACAGTTGGCACGTGCGGTAGGTATACACCTTATAATAGCTACACAACGCCCGTCGGTAAATGTTATTACGGGTACTATCAAAGCTAACTTCCCTGCTAGGATTGCATTTAAAGTATCTGCAAAAGTTGACTCTAGAACCATATTAGATACAGGAGGGGCAGAGCAATTAGTAGGTCGTGGTGATATGCTTATATCTCATGGTAGTGAGTTACTACGCTTACAGTGCGCATTCGTAGATACTCCTGAGGTAGAAAATGTAGTCAACTTTATAGGTTCTCAACGGGGCTATCCTAAAGCACACCCACTACCTGAACCAGAAATGGATGACGATGATGGCGGATCTAAATCATTTGACTTTAAAAATAGAGATAAACTGTTTGAGGACTGTGCCAGAATGGTAGTTCAAATGCAATCAGGATCAACATCTAACTTGCAACGTAAATTCAACCTAGGCTACAATAGGGCCGGACGTATAATGGATCAACTAGAAGCTGCGAATATAGTAGGCCCTGCTGTAGGTAGCAAACCTAGAGAAGTCTATTTTAAGACAGAGTCTGAACTTGAAGGATTTCTATCAACATTAAAATAATGTGGCACAGCTATTGTACTAAAAGTTAAAATAGCTAACATATTGGGGTATAGTTACTAACTTTGCGCCGCAATAATCAATAAAATTATAAATATAACTATACTAAATGATCAAAAAAATCTTTGCTGCATGTGCTGTAATGCTGTCATTAAATATGGGTACTGCCCTAGCACAAACTGATGCTAAAGCTAAAGCCATCTTGGACGGTGTAACCCAAAAAGTAAATAGCCTAAAGACGCTTAAAGCTAATTTCACTTTGAAAATTACAGGTGGTAAAAATGGTTCGGTAAACGACACCAAAAAAGGTACTGTAGCACTAAAAGGACAAAAATATCATGTAACACTTAGTGGGCAAGAGATTATATGCGACAACAAAACTGTGTGGACATATAATGCTGATGCTAAAGAGGTATCTATTACCGCATATAATCCGGCAGAACAATCTTTATCTCCTGCCAAACTTCTTACTAATGGCTATGATAAAGAATATCGTTATAAATATGTAGGCACAAGAAATGTAAGTGGAAAAAATTGTGATGTTATAGAACTAACACCCATTGATAGCAAAAAACAAGTGTCTAAAACTGAACTACTTGTAGACAAAGCGTCATCTATGATAGTGGGAGGTACAGTATGGTCTAAGAATGGTAACAAAACGCAATATAGCATAAGCAATTTTGTACCCAACGGTGCAATCGCAGACAGCTATTTTACTTGGGATAGCAAAAGCCATCCGGGTGTAGAAGTGAATGATATGAGATAATACTTGATATAACTTAAATAAAACGAATACGGCATCCCCAAAAGATGCCGTATTTATTTTATAAAAAACTGTAAACCTACTATTAGCTGATACCAGCTGTAGTTGCTTCTTTTGCTATTTTTTTCACTAAGCCTTGTAATACATTACCTGGGCCTACTTCAGTAAACTGGCTAGCACCATCAGCTACCATATTTTGCACACACTGCGTCCATAATACAGGGCTAGTTAACTGAGCTATAAGATTTTTGCGAATCAAAGCCGGATCAGAATATGGTTTAGCATCCACATTTTGATATACCGGACATGTAGGAGTATTAAATGTTGTAGCTGCAATTGCCTTTTCAAGTTCCTCTCTTGCCGGTTCCATTAAAGGAGAATGGAAAGCTCCACCTACCTGTAGCGGTAGTGCACGCTTAGCACCTGCGGCTTTCATGAGTTCACATGCCTGACGAATACCCTCATTACTACCACTTATTACCAACTGACCGGGACAATTATAATTAGCTGCTACTACTACTTCACCTTCAATGCTTTTACATATTTCGGCTACTTTGTCATCATCAAGACCCAATATTGCAGCCATTGTAGAAGGATTAATTTCGCATGCACGCTGCATAGCAGCTGCTCTTTTAGCTACTAACTTCAAACCATCTTCAAAAGATAGCACCTTATTAGCTACAAGCGCAGAAAACTCTCCTAGAGAATGACCGGCCACCATATCTGGTTTTAAACCCTCAGTAGTTTCAAATAGAATTACTGAATGTAAAAAAACCGCAGGTTGAGTAACATTGGTTTGCTTCAAGTCTGCATCTGAGCCAGTAAACATTACATCCGTAATTCTGAACCCTAGTATTTCGTTGGCTTGTTCAAAATATTCTTTAGCTATTGAATTGGTTTCGTATAAGTTTTTTCCCATTCCGGAGAATTGTGCTCCTTGACCGGGAAATACAAAAGCATGCTTCATATTGAGATATTATTTTAAAATTAAACCGCTAAGATAAAACCATTTATTGTATAGAAACAACTTACTGTAGCATATAGAACCATATAAGATATTAGTTTAGGCAATAGATCTATATTGCTTCACAAAGCCACTATTCAACTTTTCAGCCGTAATTTTGACATATGAATTGGTTAAATCTTACAGAGGAGAGTCAGCTAGAAAGCATTACTATTGAAAGTAAAGCACATCCTGTAGTTATTTTTAAACATAGTACAAGATGCTCAATAAGTGCTATGGCTAAAGGTAGACTTGAGCGCAGCCAACAACCTGAAAATATATCATTCTACTACCTAGACTTAATAAAATATAGGAACGTATCTAACAAAATAGCAGAAGTTTATCACGTATACCATGAGTCACCACAGGTATTACTTATAAAAGATGGAGAATGTATATATGACGAAAGCCATAATGGAATAAGTATGGATGAAATAGTAGCTATGGCTAAATAGCTTTGTTCTTCCATTTGCCGCTACGCAAATAAATACCGGCAGCAAGTATCAAACAAGTCCAATAAACGAACTCAGAACCCCAGCAAATGGCCAAGCTACTGTGCTTTAGATAAATAAAGTAATAACAGTATATTAGGTAGGCACCCACACAGCTTATTTCTATAATAAGGTTTACCAAGGTATTACCGGTGCCTACTACACCATTGAAAGCAACAGTAGAGATAGACATTACTAATGTAGCTACTACTATAACTCTTAAGCTTGGTATGGTATAAGCAATTAAATCTGCCCTATCGGTATAAAGAGACAAAAACTGGTTGGAAAAAGCTAATAGCAATACACATATAACAAATGCGTAAGCTAAACTAAGCTTACTAATCTTGTATATAATAGGTAGCACTTCTCTCTGCTTACCCTGACCAATTATATTACTTACCATAGTATTGCAAGTGGTGGCCAGTGCCCAAGTGCCCACACTAGTAATACCAAAAATACTCCTCAACATTTGAGAACCAGCCAGAGCTTGTTCTCCCAAGTGCTCCACAAATATGAAAAACACCATCCACCCGCCGATGCTGAATAAAAACTGAACAATGAGCGGAGAAGCTACAACTAAAGTACGTTGAGATAACTTCCAGCTAAAAGCAGCATATTTATGCAAAGGAAATTCTTTATGTAAGCCATTGGCAAAAAATAGTAAAACAAATGTTGAAGCATATATACATTCAGATATTACTGAGGCATACGCTGCACCTTTAAAGCCTAAAGCAGGAAGACCCAGCTTTCCGAATATTAGTAAATAGTCGAATAAAATATTAGACAACGTAGATGCTAAAGAACCATATATAAGCAATCTGGTTTTACCTATTGATATAAAAAAGGAATTGAATAACTGCGCCAACATTAAGAAAGGCAATCCCCATAATCTTATATATATAAAGCTTACACTAAGCGAATAATTATCGAAATTGTTTAAACTAAAACTAAATAAAAGAGGAGTTAACCATATGGTTAACATCATTAGTCCCAAAGAAAACATAAACGATAATAAGATACCGTTCATAAATGTTTTAGCTATTGCTCTCTGGTCCTCCTCGCCTGCCCTTCTTGCCATCTGTATCTGTACACCACTACTAAGACCATAACCAATCATAGAAAGTATAAGGTAAAAAACTCCTGTAATACCATTTACGCCTAACTCTTTTTGACCAAGCATACCCACAAACACATTATTAGTAAAAAAGTTAGCTTGAGGAATAAATAAGGCAACTGAGATAGGCAGGGCTAACTTAATAATATCTTTACTAGTAGAGGCAACACTTAACTTTTCCATTACAAAGGTTGGGACGCAGATAGATAAAAAACAAGAACTGCAATATTAGTAGTAATACTTGATATGTGGGTAGTGAGACGACTAAACATTAAAAAATGTGGACATTTTTAATGTCGATAACATTTGTACCTAAAGAGGTGAAAATTAATTTTTATTACTTTTACGCCCTCATGCAGTAGATATAAAAATTGAATTTATACATTTCGTAATCAGTTCTACGCATAGTACTAAGTATATGACTACAAATACACAGAATAGCTATAACCAGGTGTATAATGCCAGAGAAGATGAAAAACTTCTTTCATGGACAGATAATATCACCTGCATACTGGGTAGAAGATGGGCATGCTCAGCGGCATTTAACGCTAGCAACGAGCTTTTATCTATTCATTACAGTGGCTACAATAAAAACAGAGTAGTTTGGGATATCAATTTTTTTGAGCAGCATTTTTCACAAGAACCTTTTCTAGCCAAACCGGAAAAAATTAAAAAAGTATTCATTCATACTAATAAAAGTATAATAGTACCTAACGAACTATTTGACTTAAAAGCTGCTACACAGTGGCTACAAAGCATAGCATATATAGAACCAGAAGATAAAATATACAGCTATCAACTACCAGATGCCAAAAACCATTGTGTATTCACAGTACCTGCAACTATTGATGGACTTATAAAAATATACTGCCCATATGCACAAGTAATGCCATTGCAAGCTATACACTTTGGCAATACTCATGAAGCAGGCATTAATGTTTGTTATAACTCTGTGCTAGGCGACGAATGTATGACTTCTCTATATAAGGGAAATCAGCTGCTATGGAATAAAACTTACGATATTGCAGCTGCAGCAGATGTAGCTTTTGAGGTAGGTTTAGTATGCCAAGAACATAAAATAGCTATGGGTGAAACACACCTTGTTAATAATGCTATTAGTGCTACAGATTTTAACACATGTAAAGAACTAGCTTCATTTTTTGCAAAAAACAGTGCTAAAAAGAATAATAATATTTGGGCTCCGGCCATAGAACTTATAAAACACACTATTACATGCGAATAGTAGGCGGAAAATTTGGAGGAAGAAGATTTAGCCCTCCTGCAAATATACCTGCGCGCCCAACCACAGAAGTAGCCAAAGAAGGCTTATTCAATATGCTTAATCATACCATAGATTTTGAGGGGATGAAAACATTGGATTTGTTTGGTGGCACAGGTAGCATATCATACGAGCTAGCATCTAGAGGTGCTATAGACCTAACCCTAGTTGAAAGAGACAACACCACCTTTGAATTTATAAAAAAAACTGCTACAGCATTAGGCATAAAAGAGAACATGCACATCATAAAAGGTGATGTATTTAAATTTATGAAGCAATGTACCGAGCAGTATAACTTTATATTTGCCGGACCACCATATGCACTTGACATTATTGATGATTTACCAAGACTAGTATTTGAAAAACAGTTATTGTTGCCTGATGGTATATTTGTATTAGAACACACACCTAGGAACGACTACCAAAAGCATCCTAACTTTCAACGTATGAAAAACTACGGCACCACAGTATTTTCCTTCTTCCATCAACCACCTGCTGAACAATAATCAATGGAACGTATTTGCTTATTTCCCGGAACATTTGACCCAGTAACTAAAGGGCATATAGATATTATAGAGCGTGCCCGAGACTTGTTTGACAAGCTAATAATAGGCGTAGGTATCAACTCTACTAAACAACCTATGTTTTCTGCTGAACAACGTGTGCAATGGATAGCAGATATTTTTGCACAAGACTCAAGAATTGAGGTATGCGGATACGAAGGTTTGACAGTAGATTTTTGTAAAAAAATTAATGCCAGATATATACTAAGAGGAATACGCTATATAAATGACTTTGAATATGAAAAAGCAATAGCAGATATGAATAGAATGTTAGCTCCAGAAATAGAGACCATCTTCCTTACCTGCTCGCCACTCTACTCTACTATATCATCTACACTAGTAAGAGATGTTATTAGAAATGGAGGGAATGCCGCTATGTTTCTACCAGAACAGATAAAACTATAAGTACACATTAGCTAATAAAAAAACTGGCGATGTCAATTAAGATATCGCCAGTTTTGTTTATCTACTCAAATGGCTTATTAACCAAGCTCAACTACTAAATCACCTGTATTTACAAGTGTTCCTGAGGCTAACTGAATGTTTAGTATTTCTGCATCAAAAGGAGCAGTTATAATTGTCTCCATTTTCATGGCTTCAATAATAAATAGCTGCTGATTCTTTTTCACTTTATCGCCTTTATTAACTAGCAGCTTAGAAAGCATACCTTGTAGTGGCGCGCTTATATGCTTATCATTACTTTTATCTGCTTTCTTATTTTCTTGATGTTGAACCTTTATACTCTTATCTCTTACTTCAACATTACGTGTTTGTCCATTTAGCTTAAAGAAAACAGTTCTATTACCTTTATCATCTACAGGGCCTACGCTTAGTAGACGGATAAGTAATGTTTTTCCTTTAGCTATTTCTATAGTAGTATCTTGGCCAAGCTTCATACCATAGAAGAAGTATTTTGTGGGTAAGGTAGAAATATCACCATACTCTTTATAAAACTTATCATAGTGCTCATATACTTTTGGATAGAACAAATAAGACAAGAAATGAACAAAGTAAGGATCACTCTCTGAGTTATCATTAAGTCCAACACCTACCGGATATCCAAATTTCTCTTTAAAAGCTATAAAGTCTTTAACGAAATCTATAGGGGGCAAATGTTTATTAGGCCTATCGGTAAATGGCACCTTATCTTTCAGTATTATTTTTTGCAACTCTTTAGGCAATCCACCTTCCGGTTGGCCAATCTCACCCATAAAAAACTGCTGCACAGATTCAGGAAAGGAGATGTTCTCACCCTTTTCATACACGTCTTTTTCAGTAAGGTTATTAGCTACCATAAACTGAGCCATATCTCCTACTACTTTAGAACTAGGGGTAACCTTTACTATATCTCCAAACATGTTGTTTACTGTAGCATACATGTCTTTGATTTGTTCAAACTTATCGCCAAGCCCCAATGCTATAGCCTGAGGTTTAAGATTACTATATTGTCCTCCAGGTATTTCATGCTGAAAAACTTCTGCTGCACTGGCTTTCAATCCACTTTCAAATGGATAGTAGTACTCCCTTACCGCCTCCCAATAATTGCTAAATTGGTTAAGTAGTTTTATATCATACAGATTCTCTCTTTCATGAAACTTCATCATCTCTACCACTGCATTAAAATTAGGCTGAGAAGTAAGTCCGGATAAAGACCCAAGTGCACAGTCAACTACATTTACACCTGCATCAATAGCCATAAGATATGTAGCTGGTTGTAAAGATGAAGTATCATGCGTATGTAAATGAATAGGTAACTTTACTGTATCTTTTAAGGCTTCAACAAGTACTTTAGCCGCATATGGTTTTAGCAACCCACTCATATCTTTTATAGCCAAAATATGCGCACCAGCATTTTCTAAATCTTTTGCTAAACGTAAGTAATATTCTAAAGTATACTTAGTACGCTTTGTATCTAATATATCGCCAGTATAACACAGAGATGCCTCTGCCAAACCACCTGTATGCTTTCTCACCATTTCTATACATGGAGCCACATTTTCCATCCAGTTTAGCGAGTCGAAAATGCGGAAAATATCTACACCTTTCTCCCAAGATTTTTCAACAAACTTAGCTATCAGGTTATCGGGATATGCTGCATAGCCTACACCATTACAGCCACGAATAAGCATTTGAAGCAGTATATTAGGCATTGCTGCACGTAGCTGTTCCAGCCTCTTCCAAGGGTCTTCATTCAAAAAGCGCATACATACATCGAAAGTAGCACCACCCCATACCTCCATACTAAAGGTCTGCGGGAAAGCCATAGCAAAGCTTTTAGCTACTTTAAGCATATCGTAAGTACGCATACGAGTAGCCAATAAGCTTTGGTGCGCATCGCGCATAGTAGTATCGGTGTAATGAATCTTTTTTTCATTTTTAAGCCACTGACTAAAACCATCAGGTCCAAGCTGAGTAAGCAAGTCTTTTGTTCCTTTAGGATAATCACTACTTAAATTTACATTTGGCACTATTGGCTTTTCAAATGTTTTACTATCGTCTTTTACTTTTACGTCAGGGTTGCCATTAACACTAACATCTGCTAAAAAATTCAGCATTTTAGTGCCCCTATCTTGGCGCTGAGAAAACTGGAATAACTCCGGATGTTCTTGTATAAAATTTACAGTGGCTTTGCCAGATGCAAAATCTTCATGCGTAATAAGATTTTCAAGAAACTGAATATTGTTCTTAACACCACGAATACGAAACTCTCTTAATGCACGGTGCATTTTCAACGTAGCATCTTTAAGGGTATTACCAGAGGTACTCACCTTTACCAGCATAGAATCGAAAAAAGGACTGATTTTCATTCCCGCATAGGTACTACCTTCATCAAGCCTCACACCAAAACCCGCTGCATTTCTATAAGTAACTAATGTACCATAATCTGGTTTAAAGTTATTAGCCGGATCTTCAGTAGTTATTCGGCATTGCATAGCAAAGCCTATCTTAGGTATTTTATTTTGGTCGCCCAACCCAATCTCAGGATCAGATAGCTTGTAGCCAGAAGCCACAAAAATTTGGGTTTTAATCAAGTCTACACCCGTTATCATTTCTGTTACGGTATGTTCAACCTGTATTCTAGGGTTTACTTCAATAAAGTAAATATTTTCATCAGCATCAACTAAAAACTCTACAGTACCTAAGTTATTATAGTTTACTGCTTTAGCTATTGAAACTGCATAATGATACAGTTTATCTAAGGCAGATTGAGATAAAGTAGCTGAAGGAGCAACTTCTACTACTTTTTGAAATCTACGCTGCACTGAACAGTCGCGCTCATATAAGTGAACAATATTTCCATGCTGGTCTGCAGCTATCTGCACCTCAATATGCTTAGGTCTGTCTACAAATTTTTCTAGGAAAACGGTATCATCACCGAAAGCATTTTTAGCTTCACTACGCGCTTCATGAAAAGCCTTTTTAAGTTCCTCGTCAGTGCGCACTACCCTCATACCTCTACCGCCACCACCTGCTGCAGCTTTTAGCATTAATGGGTACCCTATTCTAGTAGCTTCAGCTAATGCAATATCCTCGTTTAGTAAATCTTGTTTATTGCTTTCAATTAGGGGAATATTCGCTTTTAAGGCCACTTCTTTAGCCGTAACCTTATCACCAAGGGCGGCCATAGCTTCAGGAGAAGGCCCTACGAAAATAATACCATGCTCTTGACAGCGCCTTGCCAGTTGAGCATTTTCAGATAAAAAACCATAGCCAGGATGAACAGCATTAGCTCCAGACTCAATTGCTACTCGTATAATCTCATCGATATTCAAATAGGGCTTAAGTGGATCATTATCCTCGCCTATCTGATATGCTTCATCCGCTTTATATCGGTGCAAAGAATATCTATCTTCATAAGTATACACTGCAACGGTAGGAATGTGCAGTTCGGTAGCTGCCCTAGAAATACGAATAGAGATTTCGCCTCTATTGGCAATGAGTAGTTTTTTAATCTTCATACGGCCTAAAATGAGAACTAGTAGTAAATGATTTGTAGAACAAAAGTATTGTTCATTTTACTAGCATGGTAGTCATTTTGTATGAACATTTCATTTTATTTTACAAAAGCTACACCTAATTAGCAAAAAAGCGAACAAG
>CAYWUY010000007.1:0-6118 GCA_964461535.1 uncultured Flavipsychrobacter sp. | reverse complement strand
ATTACCAGTTTCAAGATTTTTCACATACAAGCGATATATCTTGGTTGGGTCTAATTTCTTTTTGTATTTGTAAGCATAACTCGGAGATGTGAAGAAATCTCCTGAATCTTTCACATAACCTTCTAAATTCAAATCTACTCTATCTAATGTGGTGGTTGATAGCACAGCTCCCTTGTATGTCATCTCTTTCATGGTAACTTCTATAGATCTATAGAAGTTAGAATCTGCTACTTTAGACATATCAATTGCACTTTTATTTTCGTCTAAAAATGCTTTTTGAACTCTAATGTATTGCGCAGAGTCTGCTACGTCAAGTAGCCCATAAATTGCGGTGATATTTTTATAGGGCGCAGCAACATTAAACTTCTCAGAACAAGAGGTTTGGATTAACAGGGTTGAGATAAGCACCAATGGTGCAAGAAGCTTTTTCATGAAATCTTAAGAATAAATAATCGATTGTCTACAAAAATAAGATTTTGATGCTAAAAAAGGGTTAAAAATTGGCTAATACACATAAAGAAACCCCGCCATGAGTATAACGGGGTTTCCTTAATTAAATATACAAAATAAAATACCTATGATACTATCCGATAAACTCTAATACTTTATTTACCATGTTTTTAGAACCTATGTAAATAGGTACTCTTTGGTGTAGTTCACTTGGCATTACTTCTAGCACGGCTTGAGTACCTGTAGAAGCCTTACCACCCGCTGCCTCCATAATAAACGACATTGGGTTACACTCATATTGTAAACGCAGTTTACCATTTGGAGAGCTCTTATCTGATGGATACATAAAAATGCCCCCTTTTATAAGTGTTCTATGCATATCACCTACCATAGACCCTATGTATCTGTGAGAATATGGCCTACCCTCTTCTTTATTGCTTTCCATGCAATACTCCAAATATGCCTTCATACCATCGCTATATTTTACAGTATTACCTTGGTTTAAAGAATATATTTTACCATTTTCAGGACACTTCATGTTAGGATGAGATAAGCAAAACTCACCTATTGAAGGCTCAAGAGTAAAGCCATTTACACCAAGCTTAGTTGCATATACCATCATGGTACTAGAACCATAAATAATATAACCAGCAGCCATTAATTTATTACCCGGCTGTAAAAAATCAGCTTCAGTACATGGCTTGCCTAACTCGCTCACCCTGCGATATATTGAAAAAATGGTACCAATAGAGGCATTAACATCAATATTTGAAGAGCCATCCAACGGATCGAATAGCACTACATACTTAGAATTTGTAGAAAAGGTATCTTCATAAGACAAGTGATTATCATTCTCCTCTGAAGCTATGCCGGCACAATCAGTACTGTTTTTCAAAACATGTATCAGTGTTTCGTTGGCTAATACATCTAACTTCATTTGCTCTTCGCCCTGTACATTAGTAGCACCATGTTGCCCTAAAATATCAGCCAGCCCGGCCCTACGCACCTCATTATTGATAATTTTACCTGCCAAAGCTATATCTCTTAATAATGAAGATAGTTCGCCTGTAGCCTGTGGAAATTTTCTGGTTTCTTGTATGGTAAACTCATCTAGAGTAACCCATTTGCCCTGCAACATAATATAGTATATTTAAATATATAATTGGTTATTATCGGGCAAATATAATTACTATTTCTTACGTCTCATACCATTTAGGCATTACTTATGTAATTGATGCAAATATTGAAAGGCTTTTCCCATACAAGCTATAATGTCACTTGCAATTAGGCTCTCCTCACTTTGTAGCTCAAGAGCTATATCTGCTGCCAAGCCATGTAAATAGACACCTAGCTGTGCCGCATGTATAGGACTGTAGCCCTGTGCCAACAAGCCCGCTATTACCCCTGTCAATACATCTCCGGAACCACCCGTTGCCATTCCAGAATTTCCTGATGAATTGTAAAAACAGTCTCCTTCAGATGAAATAACAGCTGTATGATGCCCTTTAAGCACTATATTAATGTTATACCTCATAGCTTGTATTCTAGCATTATCTACCTGTATCATTGAATTAGTATTACTGCCAAACAGTCTGGAAAACTCTTTAGGATGTGGGGTAATAATAGATTGTGGAGGCAGCTTATGTAATAACTCCGGATTTTGTGCTATAATATTTAATGCATCGGCATCTGCTATCACTGGTAGCTTACAAGTTTCTAGAAAACTAGCTAGTGCAGTTACTGTTGCATGTTGCGTATCTAAACCGGGGCCTATTGCAACTACATTATACTTTTCGGAATAGGGAATTGTATCAATAAAATCTTTACCCGAAACAATGGACATAGCTTCTGGTATGGTAGACTGGAGTACCTGTAAACCAACCTCAGGTATGGCAACAGTTAATAGGCCGGCTCCAGAACGCAATACCGCCTTTGCAGCAAGCACTGCTGCCCCTATTTTGCCAATGCTGCCGGCAGCAAGTAATACATGCCCCATATTACCTTTATGGGCAAAGTTGCTTCTAACCCTTAGCAGGGAAGCTGCTTCTTTTGCTAGCAGAACGCTGTAATGAGTTGGGGTAGCCTGTATAAAAGTATCGCTTAACTTAATATCTAAAATATGTAAATCACCAATATATGGTGCTGACTCGGGATGTAAAAAAGCTCTTTTATAGAATTGAAAAGAAAGCGTGTAAGTAGCCTTTAAAATAGTCATATCCTGATCTGAAATAATATCAGCTGGAAGCCCACTAGGCATATCTATACTCAACTTTACATTGCGAAGGGCATTAATGTGGTTTATAAAATTTGATATCCAGCCTTGCAAAGGCCTATTCAGACCAGTACCAAATAGGGCATCAACAATTACAATATCTTGTTGCAATTCAGTAATATAAGTACCCTGCTCTACAAAGGATACTAAAGAACTATCAATAGCCTGAAGACGCTGTAAATTCTCATAACAATCCGGTGTAATATCTTCCGATATTTTCAAAACGAAAGCCCTGGCGCCATATCCTTTTTGATGTAAAAGCCTTGTAATAGCCAATCCATCACCACCATTATTGCCTGTACCACACAAAACAATAAATAATGTTTGCCTAGGAAATTTATCTTTTATCCAATCTACACACTTGTTAGCCGCACGCTCCAT
This sequence comes from uncultured Flavipsychrobacter sp., assembly GCA_964461535.1. GTDB lineage: Bacteria > Bacteroidota > Bacteroidia > Chitinophagales > Chitinophagaceae > Flavipsychrobacter. The sequence continues at coordinate 3,015 of CAYWUY010000007.1, read as the reverse complement.
TAAGTCTATAGACGCAATACGCTCAGCATGTATGGTATAGTTATCACAAGCCTTAATTTGAGTGGCAGAAAAAATTTTCATGCCTCTAATTTATTGAATGTTTAGGTATGTATATATTTTATATAATTCAAGTAGCAGTAGTTTTTACAGATTTAACAGAATGTGTTTGCTAAAGATGGATATATTGCCATTTCTATATGTTTCAAAATACCCTATATCATTCGTATCTTAGCAACCTTTTTAGTACATATGATTCAGATAACACTACCCGATGGCGCAGTTCGCGAGTATAATGCCGGAGTAACAGCCGCTGAGATAGCTAAATCTATCAGCGAAGGCCTTGCTCGTAAAGTATTAGCCGCAGAAGTAGACGGTGAAGTATGGGATTCTTCTCGTCCTATTAATAAAAATGTAAACTTAAAACTATTAACGTGGGACGATAAAGGCGGGAAATCGACATTTTGGCACTCTTCTGCTCACTTAATGGCCGAAGCTCTAGAAGCATTATATCCAGGCGTAAAATTAGGTATTGGCCCTTCTATTGAATCTGGTTTTTACTATGATGTAGACTTAGGAGATAGAACTATAGGTGAAGATGACCTTGCTAAGATAGAAGCAAAAATGAAAGAGTTAGCAAAAGCCAACTCAGCATATGTGCGTAAAGAAGTATCTAAAAACGATGCTTTAGCCTATTTTACTGAAAAAGGTGACCAATATAAATTAGAGCTAATTCAAGACCTACAAGACGGCAGTATTACCTTTTATACACAAGGTAATTTCACTGATTTGTGCCGTGGCCCACACATACCATCTACCGGAAATATTAAGGCAATTAAACTAACCAATATAGCGGGTGCCTACTGGCGTGGAAATGAGAAAAACAAAATGTTGACTCGTATCTACGGTATCACATTTCCTGCTCAAAAAGAGCTGGATGAGTATATTACCTTAATGGAGGAAGCGAAAAAACGCGACCACCGTAAGCTAGGTAAAGAACTGGAGTTATTTACCTTCTCTGAGAAAGTAGGTAGTGGCTTACCTATGTGGTTACCTAACGGAGCCTTGTTACGCGACCGCCTACAACAGTTTTTACAACGTGCACAGCTAGAAACAGGCTACTTACCTGTAATGACACCACACATAGGTAGCAAACAACTATATGTAACATCAGGGCACTGGGAGAAATATGGCAAGGATAGTTTCCGTCCAATAACTACCCCACAAGAAGGTGAAGAGTTCATGCTAAAACCTATGAACTGTCCGCACCACTGTGAGATATATAAGTCATCTCCACGATCTTATAAAGATTTACCACTTCGCCTAGCAGAGTTTGGTACTGTTTACCGTTATGAACAATCGGGAGAACTACATGGGCTAACTCGTGTAAGAGGCTTTACTCAAGATGATGCTCACTTATTCTGTACACCAGAACAAGTAAAAACTGAGTTTAAAAAAGTTATAGACTTAGTACTATTTGTTTTCCAATCATTAGGATTTAATGAATATACAGCACAAATATCTTTAAGAGATCAAGAAGATCGCTCAAAGTATATTGGTTCTGAAGAGAATTGGACAACATCAGAAAATGCCATTATAGAAGCAGCAGCCGAAAAAGGACTAAATACAGTAGTAGAATACGGCGAAGCCGCTTTCTACGGACCTAAGCTAGACTTTATGGTGAGAGATGCACTTGGTCGTAAATGGCAGTTAGGTACTATACAAGTAGACTATAACCTTCCTGAGCGTTTTGAGCTAGAATATGTAGATAGTGACAATAGTCGTAAACGCCCTGTAATGATACATAGAGCACCATTTGGTTCTATGGAACGCTTTATAGCTGTATTATTAGAACATTGTGGCGGTAACCTTCCGTTATGGTTAACCCCTCTTCAAGTAAAAGTGTTACCAATCAGCGATAAGTATAGCGAATATGCCCATAACGTAGCTGCAGCATTAAGAGCTGTTGATATTAGAGTAGAGGTAGACGACAGAAATGAAAAAATAGGCAGAAAAATACGCGACACTGAAGTAATGAAAGTTCCTTATATGCTAATAGTTGGCGAAAAAGAAATGACCGAAGGACTAGTAGCTGTTCGTAAACATGGCGAGGGCGATAAAGGTGCTGTAACAGCAGATGCATTTGCAGCTGATATACAAGCTCAGGTGAAAGAACAGATAAGAGGAAAAAGAGAAATCATAGCAAAAGCATAAATTAAATTTTCAAGATTGTATTTTTAGAATACAAATATTTTATTTTTGTTCCCAAATTAGAAATGCCTTGATGCAGAAAAAACCAAAAGGAAAACCATTATTTAGGCCTAGATTGCCTCAGAATGAACACAAACTAAATCACGAGATTACAGCACCTCAAGTGCGTGTAATAGGTGACAATATAGAGCCTACAGTCTACCCTATAGCTGAAGCAATAAAAATGGCAGAAGCTGAGGGAGTAGATCTTGTTGAGATTTCTCCTAATGCAGTTCCTCCTGTTTGTAAAATCATTGATTACAAGAAGTTTTTGTATGAGAAGAAAAAGAAAGACAAGGAGCAAAAAGCAAAGGCTAAACAATCTGAGGTAAAAGAAATTCGTTTCACACCTAATACAGATGATCACGACTTTGATTTCAAGGCTAAACATGCAGAAAAATTCTTGCAAGAAGGGAACAAAGTAAAATGTTATGTTCAATTCAAAGGCCGTGCTATTATGTTCCAAGAGCGTGGAGAACTTTTATTATTAAAGTTTGCTGAGCGTTTGGCAGAATTTGGCAGCTTAGAGTCTATGCCTAAAATGGAGGGTAAAAGAATGCTCGCAATTTTCACTCCAAAGAAAAAAGGAGCAGCTAAGTAATTATTAACTCTGTGTTTATAAATATTTGAGTATTTTATACAAAAATGTTTGCAGAATTAAATACTAGATGTATATTTGTATTGTAATTAAAACTTAACATTAGTTATTCTACTATAAAGAAGTTTTCATGGTGATAGGGTTTATAGGGGCTGGCCTGTTCTCAGGCT